>NZ_JWGX01000037.1:0-784 GCF_000813075.1 Shewanella sp. ECSMB14102 | reverse complement strand
TAGGCGTATGTCTGTAGGTATATAAGCAATTTCAAGCAACGCTATGATTACGAATTGCACCGACTTCCCCCTCGGTGTCGCCGACAGCCGTTGGCGCAAATAACGTGGCTGAGGGCGAATGCTCGCCGGTGGCGAGTGTGCTTATGAGCGCGAGCCAAGGAAGGAGAGTTGGCCGTTGTGCGGCATTTACACCACAACTTTAGGCCGCTGGCACAGCGGCTATCATGGCTTTAAGCCAAAACTCACCAATGAACTGCTCACAAAACTGTAGCCTATCACCTGCGGTGGGCTCTCGCACAGGCGATCCTGTGACTCGGCGTGAATACATCCGTGTAGCCTCGACGAAAACGTCCCTGTTTTCGACGGTCACAGTTCCGCCTGTGCCTGGAAATAGGTGTATGTCTGCAAATACTTCAGATGTTTCAAGCTACTTAGAACTAACAGAGTTGCACCTATTCCCCCCTCAGTGTCGCCGACAGCCGTTGGCGCAAATAACGTGGCTGAGGGCGAATGCTCGCCGGTGGCGAGTGTGCTTATGAGCGCGAGCCAAGGAAGGAGAGTTGGCCGTTGTGCGGCATTTACACCACAACTTTAGGCCGCTGGCACAGCGGCTATCATGGCTTCCAGCTAAAAGTCTCTAAGTTAGTATTGGCCGAGCTTCTGAACCATGATGCAGCCCATCACCTGCGGTGCGGATGGGCAGGAAGCCCGAATGCCGTGAAGGACAGGACGTCCGAGAACGGCCTTTCGCACTGGCGCCCCTGTGAGATGGCGAGAGTTGCGC
>NZ_JWGX01000036.1:0-271 GCF_000813075.1 Shewanella sp. ECSMB14102 | reverse complement strand
GGAAGGATTTGGATGCCGAAGCAGCGACAGTCGAATCAGGGGCGAGTGTCTCCTAGCGACGAGCTAACGAGCGAGAGCCAGGGATGGCGAACTGGCCCTTGTGCATGGAGGCATTTACACCACGACTTTACGCCGCTGGCACAGCGGCTATCATAGCTTCTAACTAAAAGTTACTAATTAGTATTGGCAGGGCCTCCGGCGACGGATGTTTCTCATTGCCTGCCGCAGGCTTATGCACAGGCGATCCTGTGACACGGCGTGAATACATCCC
>NZ_JWGX01000035.1:0-269 GCF_000813075.1 Shewanella sp. ECSMB14102 | reverse complement strand
TTCGACGGTCACAGTCCCGCCTATGCCTGGAAAATAGGCGTATGTCTGCAAACTCTTCAGATATTTCAAACTACTCCATTCTCACAGAATGCACCGGCTCCCGCTCGAAGCGGCCGCAGGGCGTTGATGACAATCGCGTAGCTGAGGGCGAATGCTCGCCAGTGGCGAGTGTGTTTATGAGCGCGAGCCAAGGAAGGCGAACTGGCCTTTATCCATGGAAGGATCTGGATGCCGAAGCAGCGCCAGTCGAATCAGGGGCGAGTGTCGCC
>NZ_JWGX01000034.1:0-9141 GCF_000813075.1 Shewanella sp. ECSMB14102 | reverse complement strand
GGGATTTCGGCTACGTCGGGGTGTCCTTGGGGATGCAAGGGGCTTTGGACAAGCAAAGCCCCTTGCCCGGTGTGGTTTGGCGAGTGTCGCGTAGCGACCGGCTACGAGCGAGAGCCAGGGATGGCGAACTGGCTCTTGTGCATGGATGCACTTACACCACGACTTTAGGCCGCTGGTACAGCGGCTATGATAGCTTCAGGCAAAAACTAACCAATGACCTTGGGTTTATCTGCTGGTTTAGCTGCTGGCTAAGCTACAGCCCATCACCTGCGGTGCAGATGGACAGGAAGCCCACGGCAAGTGGGCCACTAGTATTCAGCTCCAACTTGCTCCTTGCGCAGCCGGGGAGTACCCTCTTTCGCAGCCAACCGTTTAAGCAGTATCGGGAATTGACCGCCATGCCAAAGGAAATATTTATACTACGCCACGGCCAAACTGAATTTAATGCCGCCGGTAAGCTGCAGGGACACTGTAACTCACCGCTGACCGAACTCGGCAGGGCACAGGCCAAGGCCTATGGTGTTGCCTTGCAACAACAGCTGCGGCAATCGGCAGGCAATCCTGAACAAGAATTTCAGCTGGTTTCCAGCCCGCTGGGAAGGGCTATGGAAACGGCGACTCTGGTGGCAGAGGTGCTTTGCCGGGATCCCGGCGCCATTATTGCCGAGCCCAGGGTGATTGAATGCGGTTTAGGTGAATGGGAGCAGACCCGGGTCGCCGATATCCACGCCGCCAGACCCGAGCTTGCCGGGCGCAATGACTGGTATCTGCAGGGCCCGGGCGCAGAAACACTACTCCAGGTGCAACAGCGGCTGGCACATTGGCTGACCGATCCGGCAACCCCGGAGCGGGTGATCCTTGTGTCACACGGCCTGACAGGGATTATCCTGCGCGCCCTGTTGCTGGGCCTGGATGACAAGGCACTTTGGCGTCAGGACAAGCCTCAGGATGCCCTCTATCACTTTCACAGTGAGGCTCAGGAGAGGCTCAAACGCATCTGTTGCTGACTCGCCAACCAGTCGAAGTGGGCCAGCAAGGCCTGCAAATAGCGCTGCTCTTCCGCCGGGAGTTGTCCCTCGGCCGCGGCTATCTGGTGTAAGTCGCTCAGCAGTTGCCTTACCAAAGGTTCGGTGCAGTAGCCCTTCCACAGTCTCAGGGCGGCTTTTTTCGGCGAATGGCAGTAGCGCCGCAGCTGAATATTGACAAACCAGTCGGCCCGCTCCCGGGCGCTGGGCATCAGTGTCATCACATACCAGTTCATCCTATCCTCCTCAGGCGGATAACTTGATCCTGTCGCGGCCATCGCTCTTGGCCCGGTACAGGGCGGTATCCGCCGCACTGAGCATGGCCTCGGCCGTGCGGTACTGGCCATTGATCTCAGTGGCAATCCCCTGGCTGACACTGACACAAACCTCACGGCTCAGCCCCAATTTGACGAAGTCCAGGCTACGAATGGCCTCGGCTATTTGCTCGGCCACCACCCAGGCCATGGCGCTGTTGAATCCGGGCAACACCAGGGCAAACTCCTCACCGCCAAAACGCGCCGCCAGACACTGGGGCGATGGCAACGCCGCGGCTATGGTCTTGGCCATCAATTTCAGGCATTCGTCCCCCATCAGGTGACCATGCTGATCGTTGAACTGTTTGAAATGGTCGACATCTATGATCAAGGTGCTGATGGGCTTGTGCTTATCGATGCACTGCTGCCACTGGCGTTCCAGTGTCTCGGTAAAGGTGCGGCGATTGGCCAGTCCGGTCAAATAGTCGGTCGCCGCCAGGGTGGACAGGCGTTTAATCTCATCCCTGTGACCGCTGAGATCATGCAAACCAATCACAAACAGCGGCAGCAAGCCCTGAATAAAGGAAAGCGATAGATTCACCGGCAGCTCCACCCCATCGACACGTCTGAGCAATACCTCCCAGGGACCATGTTGCAGCGGTACCTGGCGACCGTATTGGCTGCTGAACATGCTGGCGTAGCGGCTACGGTAAGGCGCCGCCAACCAGGTATGCCAGAATTCACCGGCAAAGGTTTCGCTCTGATCGCCCAGCAGCTCGGCCGCCGGAGAGTTCACCGCCAGCACTTTGCCCTCACCATCGGCCAGCACCATAGGTTGCTGCATGCACTCAATCAGGGTCGCCAGAGCCTCGCTGTCACACTCACACTGACTAAAACCAGCTTCATTGCTGTAGGGGCTTGCCATGCTGTTCTCCCTCCCGACCTGCGGGTTGTTCAATTTCGACAGGGATAACTCTAGCGCGTACGTACAAGGCTAACCTTCTGATAAGCTTACGATGTAATTAATTGAAAAATATCGTTAATAATTCCAACCTTCTGTAGACAGGAAAGGCGTCCAACCACAGAAATACGGCAATGATTGGCAACCATTGGAGCTTTTCGGGCGGGAAAGAATCCCCCGTTCGGCACGATTCGGGGAAAATAGTTACTTTATATCCTTAGTGACAGCTTTAAGATTAGAGCCCCCACATTTAAACAAAAACAAGCAGAATATCTCACTTCTACAACTTGTTTAGTCAGGCTTATTTACGACTTCAGGATCCGGGCTCGGCCAGCAAGAGTTGCAACTCGGCGTCACTCTTTACCGGCGCCATCGCCAGATCGATCTCGGCCTGAGTAGCGGCACTCAGTGCCAGGGGAAAGCTTGCCAGCAGCGCGCTGGCCATCAAAGCAATACGCATAACGACTCCATGTCAATTCGCTCCACATGCCTTATGTGGAGATGAAAAACTTAATGGGTAGTTTCAGGACTGAAGCCACCCAGGTTAATGTAATCAAGCCTGGGTTGAACACCCTTTCAGTAACATAAACTTGCTCAGTTATTGCCGGTATTCACGACTTCAGGATCCTGGCTTGAAACCAGCAGAGTGTTGCTGCTGTTACTGAGGATCAGCCTAAAGCCTGTCTTACCCACCACTGAGTTGGTATCCATCAGTATCAGCATATCCGGAGCCTCGGTCTTGACCGCATCGATAATACCGTCGAAGGGGGTATCGAAAGAGGCGCCGACAAAGGCCAAGTCCATATCAGTCTTGTCCTGCAGCTTATAGATAATATGAGTGTTGGGCTTATCTACCACTACTGGGCCGTCCGGCTCATAGGCAAACTGAGGCACGCGGTTGTCATCCAGAGTAATGGTGACAATGATATTTTTTACGGGAACAGACATTGCTTCATCCTTGTTTCAGGTTAGTTTTTGAGGGGGTATTTAAATTGACGAAAACGATAACCAAGTGGCTCAAATTTAGCCTTCATTTTCAATAGTTCCTGTTGGTCATCCATGCAATCCAAAGCCATAGCATAAGGCGCGAGTATACGGGCATCATGATTCACAGTGACCCATGGTTGCAGCATTCGGCTGACTTTCTGGCAGTGAGTATAGGCAAAGCTTATATCGTTATTTAACATGGACACACTATAGGCGGTTACAAGCCCAGCCTCGGCCAAGGCTCCCATATCGACAGTGCCCAAAACCGTTTTCTGTCCTAATGTTGTAAAAAACGCTTCTGCCAACAAAGCAAGCTTCTGAGCTTGCTGATAATCACCTTGTTCGAGCCGCTCATTGGCAGCAGCCAACCAAAAACGAGCCTCCAATTTAAGCTGTTTAGTCGAGGTTTCGCTTGACGGCTCACTGGCCATATATCCATTCAAAGTATTAAGCATGGCCGTTTTTTCTGTTGATGCCGGTAGCAAGCTAACCAGTAACACCTCAACAAAAGATTGCTGCATTCGCCAGCGCTCATTTTCCGGATCGGCCTCAAGTGCGGCAGCAATAGCCCGACTGGCTTCAATTGCGCTCTCTCTGGCCAATTCGGGTTGCTGCACCGCTCTGTACAACTGAGCCAAGATCTCCAGATTCCCGGATAATCTATATAGCTGATAGGGTTCTCCCTGAGCATGCCGTTTTAACTCTTCAGCTATCTGCTTATGAATGGCGATGGCTGCTTGAATATCCCCTTCAGCACTGGCGGCGCTGGCTAGCCATGAGCGGGCATTGGCGACATCGGCCAGACGCTGAGGATCATCCGGCGACTCGGACAATGCAATCAGCTTGAGCCGCAGCGACTCTTCAAAGCCCTGGCGCGCCTTGCTGAAGTCCTGCAGCTCCATCGATAAGGACCCCAGAGAGTTATGGGCGTAGGAGAGTTCCATCAGCGCTTCGCTGTTGTCCGGCGCCAGTCGGTACATGGCCTGGCTGTGTTGCAGATAAGCCTCGAACCAGGGGCGGGTGCCCTGCCAATCGCTCTGGTCATACTTGAGTTGCCCAAGCCAGAAAGCATTGGCGCCAAGGGTCTTTAACAGCTCCAGCTGATCTGTACTGCCGGACAGCAGCGGCAAGAGTTTGTCTCTGGCGGCCAGCAGTGCCTTTTCCGCTTCATCCACCCGGCCACGGGAATAGGCCACCTCACCCATGGCTTCCAGTGTCTGGCCATGGCGAAACAGCGCCGCCTCACTCAGGCTGCCGTCGGCCTCACGAAAATAATCCAGCGCCTTGTTGCTGACACCATCGAGCAGATCCATCCGGCCTATGCTGCGCAGCTTGTCGGCAAAGTCGCCCACCATAAAGCCCAGCAAGTCTTCTGCCGCCAGGCGCTTTGCCTGCGCCTGATGCTCGGCTTCAACGCTGCGATAACTCATGAATACCGAGATGAGGGTCAAGAGACATAAAAGCATGAAGGTCGCGCCCTTGAGGCGCCGTTGGCGCTGCCCTCTGGCGCTGGAGGCGGCAACATAGCTTTCGCTGACAGGATCCAGCTCAAGCAGGGGATCGTTTTTCAGCGCCAGCGCTTCGGTCAGTGGCTTGCCCTGGGGCAGCAGAAAATCGCGGCTGCACTGCTGTTGTTGCCAGCGCCTGGCCTGATGGAACAGCCTGGCCTTGGCCGCCAGCCCTTCCCTGTGGCTATCTATCCAGTCTCTGGCCCTGGACCAGCGTCTGAGCAAGGCTTCATGGGCTATGCTGAAACCAGGTTCGCTGTCCTCCAGATGGGAGACAAACAGCCGACTGTCGACCAAGGCCTGTACCAAGGCACGCTCGGCATCCGTGGCCAATTCGGAATATCTGGCACTGCGACTGGTGACCGACTGCTCATCTTCCCTGAGGGTCACCAGCAGCGACAGCACCCGCGGCAGGGCCGCCCTTTGCGAGCTCGACAAGGAAGCGATGGCATCTTCGGCGGCCTGGCCTATAGCCCCGGCCAGCCCACCCAGGCGGTGATAAACCGCCAGTTGCAACTGGTTGTCGTCACTGCGCTGCAGATACAGGGCCTGCAGCATATACTGCAACATGGGCAAGGCATCCGGGTTACTGGCGGCCTCACGGCACAGCAGCTCATCCAAGCCCAGTGCCGATTCAGGGTCAAATTCCCAACTCAAGCCTGCGGCTGTGGCCGGCAAGCGTATCATCTGCAGCAGTTCCTGACGGCTGGGCGGCAAGAGATCGAAATGGGCGCCATTGCCCTTGCCCGCCATCAAGCTGGGGCTGGCAACCACCTGAGGGTAGAATTCATTGCGACAGGCGCTGAGCAGCAATACGGCTCCGGAACGCGCCAGGGTGTCGAGCAGCGCCAGCCCCTGCTCACGGGCTTCGGCCGAGAAGCGCGGCGATGACAGCAGCACTTCCAGGCGGTCGACAAACAGGCCAAACCTGGGCTTCTGCCAACTTTGGGACGGCAGCGCCTGGCAGAGTTGGGCGCAGAGGCTGTCGATATCCTGTTCCAGTGCATGCGCCAGCGTTTCGGCGCTGTAGCCTGCCAATACCGGCGCATCGTCCAGCTCCCAGTCGAGCATGGCGGCGGCCAATTCCAGCAGCAGTTGATCTTCGGCGACATCGGCCAGATCCAGTATCGAATAGCAGGCCAAGCCTATGCCGTGAAAGCCCTGAGGCGAAGCCAGATTGGGCAAAATGCCTGCGTTGATCAGCGACGACTTACCGCTGCCGCTGGGGCCTAGCAGCAAGCAAAACCCGCGGCCATGTTTGATCTGCCGGGCTATGCGTTCCAGTAAGGCGTTGATCTGTTCGCTGCGGCCGAAAAACACCCCGGCATAATCGGCGCTGAAGGGTTTTAACCCGGGAAATGGTGAGCCCAGGCTCCAGGCCAGCGACGGCAAACTGGCTTCGTGGCCGATGGGGAAACGAACATCGGCTACAATTCGATAGCCGCGTTTGCGGATCGTTTCGATGAAAGAAGGATCGCCGGCCTTGTCATCCAGCGCCCGGCGCAGCTGATTGATGGTCTTGTGCAGCGGGTTATCGCCCGTGTCGCTGCCGGGCCAACAGGCATCCAGCAGCTCATCGCTGCTGACTACCTCGCCGCTGCGACGACACAGATACAGCAGCACATCCATGGCTTTGGGTTCCAACTGCCGCAAGCGCTTTCCCAGCCGCAAACTATTGCTGCCGGGATCGACCTGCCAATCACCCAAAAAGAAGCTGCTGTCGCTCATGGAACCTACCGCGATAAGAGATTGACCGCATCTTACCCGGTATACAAATTTAACACCATGATAACAGCGTTAAATTTTACCTAATGAGCGTTAACTCAAATACTCAAACCCCAGAGCTCGAATGTCTCCCGGCACAGGGATTCGCGAAAATCCGGATGCGCTATGTCAATTAAGGCTCTGGCCCGCTCACGGATACTGCGCCCCCTGAGGTTGGCGCAACCATATTCGGTGGCAATATAGTGCACATGGGCCCGAGTAGTCACTACCCCGGCACCTGGGCTCAGCACGGGCGCGATACGGGAAACCGCCCCATTGGCGGCCGTGCTCGGCAGGGCGATAACCGAGCGCCCGCCGGGAGAAAGACCGGCGCCGCGAATAAAGTCCATCTGCCCACCTACCCCGGAATAGATTCGGGTACCTATGGAGTCTGCGCATACCTGGCCGGAAATATCCACCTGCAGCGCCGAGTTGATGGCCATCACCTGCGGGTTGCGGCGGATAACCGAGGTGTCATTAACCTGCTCTATATCCAGAAACAGCACTTCGGGGTTGTCATCGACAAAGTCATAGAGGGCGCGACTGCCAAGCGCAAAGCCGGTGACCAACTTCCCCGGATGCACCTTCTTGCGGCTGTTGTTAATCGCCCCGGAGCGATAAAGCGCCAGAATGCCGTCGGAGAACAGTTCGGTGTGGATCCCTAAGTTTCGTCTGTCTGCCAACTGCCCCAAAACGGCATCCGGAATGGCACCTATGCCCATCTGCAGGCAATCGCCGTCTTCAACCAGAGAGGCCACATGCTTGCCGATAGCCTGGCTGATGGCATCGGCTCCGGCCATGGGGTGTTCGGGCAGAGGCGAACTCTGTTCATACACGGCGGCAAAGCGGTCATAGGGTACAAAGCTGTCGCCATGGGTGCGCGGCATTTGCGGGTTGATATGGGCTATGATGCGGCCTGCCACATCACAAGCGGCGCGGCTGGCTTCGACACTGATCCCCAGCGAACAGTTGCCATGGCTGTCAGGCGGTGACACCTGTACCAGCGCCGTATCTATGGGTTGCTCGCCGGAGCGAAACAGCTTGGGCACCTCGGATAAAAAGACAGGCACATAATCCGCCTCGCCACTGGCCAGCAGGGCGCGGGTCGGGGCGCCGCCAAAGAAACAGCGATGGCGCAGATGGCCCTTAAGCTCGGGCACACTCAAGGCCTCGGCTTCCTCGGTATGCAGTTGCAGCAAGGTCAGGTTCTGCCGCGTCATGGCATGCTGTGCCAGCGCCTCCAGCAAGACTCTGGGGGTGGCTCCCATAGAGTGGGTCCAGATAAATTCATCATTCCCTATCAGGGATACCGCTTCCAGTGCACTGGAACAAACTCTTGGCGCCATACTGCTGCTTCCTTATTTTTTATTTATACCGTTCCGTGACAAGAGTTTGATTGAGGCAATGCCGTATTTGTTTTCCCACATCCCGCCTGATTGACTTGGGCTGTCCCATCGAGACGACTTCACCCAAGCCATGACAGGCTCCGCCGGAGGGAAAACCAACTCCTGTACAAAAAGGCCTTAACCCTAGCCAGTTGCTCTGTGAAGGGCAATCCCTGACAAACAACCTAACCCCCGCGACTGTGGAAAGTGAGCGCTACGCCACAGCAAACAGGTTGCAAACTGCGAGCCTCACAAAAATGCCACCGTGGCGGATAAGGCGTTTACCCTCAAAGCCACTGTCGTTAGACTAGCCAAGCCTTGGGCCTCATGGCGAAAAACGTCACATCCCAGTGCCCGGGCAGGACCCCAGTTTCAAGGAAGTAGTATGTCTCAGTTCGACAAGACCCTCAGCGTCAGCCTCAATCCAGAGGATCCCGCCAGCATCGCCCTGGCACTGCTGCAATACCGGCAACACCTGAACGACGGCAGCGCCTTTCGACTCGATGGCTCCTTGCTGTTCAATATCGAGTTCGTCAATCAGCAGCTGCGGCCGCTTAACCGTGACGATGCCGGTGCCAACCGCCCCTTGTTGGAACACGCCCTCGATACTGCCCGCCGGGATCACAGACTCAGCTTTTACACCGAACCAGTACTCTTTGCCGCAGCGCTGAACTTTCCCGAGCTATTGGACGAGCTCAAGGCCACTGCCGAGGCCATGGTGGCCTTCTCCCGCCGCCGCAATGACTCCAGCGCTCTCTTTATCGATGACTACAACGTCTTCGGGGTGGAAGCCCTCTACATGCTGGCCAGGCAATATCCCGAGCTGAGCCATTATCTGGCCGCCTTTCTGGTGCCTTACTGGAACTTGGAAAGCTTCTACCAACCTGTGTTACTGCTGGGCAAACTGGTGGAGGAGTTCGGCTGGCGCCGCGAACTGATCCACGCCTATCTGCACTGCGACGGCGAGCAGAATCGCCGCTGCTTTTTCCAGACCACTGAGGGTGCTTCAGTCAACCTCAGCCTACTGGAACATTTTGCCGGGCATCCGGACGATTACCCCTGGTTTAAGGCGCAGCTGCTCAAGCGTCTAAAGCAAACCCCGCTACTGGCCTATGCCAATGAACAACCGCTTGAACAAACCCAGCCGGTACTGGAGTTCTTCTACAGTCTGGGCGACTGGCCGGTAGAGGCTGACATTGACGACACTGAACTGTGGCGGGATCGGGGCAAGCAGCAATTGATCTTGGGTCGCCGGGG
>NZ_JWGX01000033.1:0-74689 GCF_000813075.1 Shewanella sp. ECSMB14102 | reverse complement strand
CTGGCCGGTAGAGGCTGACATTGACGACACTGAACTGTGGCGGGATCGGGTCAAGCAGCAATTGATCTTGGGTCGCCGGGTAGAGGATGAAGCGCTTTCCTTGCTGGCGCAGCTGAGCGAGCAGAGCCAACCTCTGGTAATAGTGGCAGAGGCCTGGCGGGAAGACGACCGTCATTGTCTATGGCAAACCGGGAAAGAGCAGGCTCTGGCAGAGGACTATGACTGGGAGCATGATGAGAACGAGCCGGACTCTGACTATGCCGCGCTATTTTATGACCTGGAAGAGCCGGAAGACTATCTCAGGATTGGCGAGCTGGAGGAGCTGGATGCCGAAGTGGGAGAGGCTATGCTGAACGCGCTGGCCGAACTGCCCAAGAGCCTTGGCGCCTGCGCCTATGCCGCCTATCGCCTGAGCCGCCTGAACTCGCCCCACAGCTTAAGCCCGAAAGCCGACAAGGCCAACGAGACCGCGGCGCTGCTTCGCTGGCTGGCGCAGCAGCTGCCGTTACAGTTTCAGCACCATATCTTCTATGAGGGCGGAGAGTACCAAAAGAAAAGGCGTGAACATCGCCTTCTCAAGAGCTGGCTCACGGATATAGACACCGAGGGCGATGTTGCCAAGATGGCTCAAATTGCCTCTGAGATACTCTATACCAGTAAGGACGGAAAGCGTATTGCACTCTTGTGGTCCAATGCCAATAAAGGATTCCAAAACGGCTTGTTGGCGCTGTATTTCCTGCTCTGCACCCCGAAGTTCGAAGCGCCGCAGTGGCAGGCCTTGAAAACCCTGGCACAAAGGCACTGGCAGCTATGGCTGACGCTGGATCCGCTGCAACTGATTGAAAAAATTTATTATTGCTGGGCTGACTACGCCTTCTATCCGGCCATTGACGATGAGCATATCGAGGCCGAATTGCGGCAAAACCTGCTCAAGCTGGGTGTCAGCGAGCCGCAGCTCGATGCTCATACCCTACTGACAGAACAACAGGTGGCTGCCTATCGCCCGGCCGATAAACGCTTCTGGCAAGGTTATATCACCAGGCTGAGCCGGTTTGCCGAAGCCGACCCAGAGGATAACAGCATGATAGGCCGCCGCCTCTGGCAGCAACAGCAGCAGTTGTTGCAAGCGCTGCACACAAGCCGCGAGCTGCCGAGGCTGAACTTTTTTGGCCATCTCAAGGCCAACTTCCCCGAGACTCCTTTACCGCAGGCATTTTTCGAACTGTTTGATCTTTGCCTGCGGCAAAGCTTCAGCAAATCATTTCCCGAACAGCAGGCGCAAAACCTCTGCCGCCAACTCAAGACTTATCTGGCATCGGGCGAAGGGCTTGAGCCCTTGACGCCCCAAGCCACGGCCGAGTTGCAGGACTGGGCGCCTTGCCGCTCGGACGACCCCGCCGATGCGGCTGAGCTCAGCGACTTTGTCTGGCTGCTGCCTGAAGCGCAGGGGCGAGCTTTGGCCCTGTTTCTCGCAGGCCTTGGAACCCAAAGCCTGTATTGGCTTCACCGGCCGAGTGTGGAGACGGCCTATGTCAACCACCTCATTGCCGAGGGTAGTCTCTCGATGGCGCAGCGCTGGGAAGATCAAAGCGTAGGACACAAGCGTCACAGCGACTATGACACAGGGTTAGCCTTTCAGAGTGCCAAGGAAAACTGGGCCCTTGGCTGGCTCGACAGCATAGGCGTAGCGCCGCAAAGCACTGTCTATTTCGCCGTAAGCCAAGGCCGCGCCCCGGCGCCCTTCCTCAGACATTTGGCCGATGAGGGCCGACTGCCGGAGACCTCGCAGCTCTTGACCATAGACGAACGTGTACGCCTGCTGAAGTTACTGGCGCAAGCCGGGGTTGACGCCGAGCTTTTCAGCTCCTTCCTGCAAGACGAGTCTGCCGCGGTCCGGCAACTGGCCAAAGATTTGGCGCAAGGCTCTTAATAGCAGGCTCTTAAGGAAGGCATAGATAAAACAGCAGTTGGGAATACCCCAATAAACGAGTAATAACAGGATAACTGCCCGCGCCCTGGCTCACGGCGCGGTCGCCGGTTGTTTAACAGGAAGTGCCACACAGGCAGCGACCGGAATTTAATATCAAGGAAGCAATATGCCCCAGTTCGACAAAACCCTCAGCATTAGCCTCAAGCCACAAGATCCCGCCAGCATCGCCCTGGCGCTGCAGCAATACCGGCAACACCTGCACGATGGCAGCGCCTTTCGTCTTGAAGGCTCCCTGCTGTTCAATATCGAGTTTATCAACGAGCAACAGCGGCCACTCAGCAATGACGATGCCGGCGACAACCGCAACTTGCTGGTGCATGCACTCAGCGCCGCTCGAGCGCACCACACCTTTAAATATTGCACTGAAGCCGTGCTGTTTGCCGCAGCGCTGAACTTCCCCGAGCTATTGGACGAGATCAAGGCAACTGCCGAGGCCATGGTGGCCTTCTCCCGCAGTCGTAACGACTTTAGCGATCTCTTTCTCGATGACTACAACGTCTTCGGGGTAGAAGCCCTCTACATGCTGGCCAGGCAATATCCCGAACTGAGTCATTATCTGGCCGCCTTTTTAGTGCCTTACTGGGATTTGGACAGCGGCTATACACCCGTGGAACTGCTGGGCAAACTGGTAGAGGATTTCGGCTGGCGCCGCGAACTAATCCACGCCTATCTGCACTGTGATGGCGAACAGAGCCGCCGCTGTTTTTTCCAAACCGCCGAGGGTGATCCTGTCAACCCCAGCCTGCTGGAACACTTTAGCGAGCATGCTGACGATTACACCTGGTTTAAGGCGCAGCTGCTCAAACGTCTAAAGCAAACCCCGCTACTGGCCTATGCCGATGAACAAACGCTGGAACAAACCCAGCCAATACTGGAATTCTTCTACAGCCTGGACGACTGGCCAGTAGAAGCGGAACTTGAAGACACTGATCTGTGGCGGGATCAGGTCAAGCAGCAATTGATCTTGGGGCACAGGGTGGAAGATGAGGCGCTGGCGCTGCAGGATGCGCTCGGCGCTGAGCCCAAGGCACAGGTTGCCGAAGCCTGGTTGATGGACGACAGGTTCGCCCCCTGGCAGCAGGATAAGACAGATACCGGCAGCGCCCAGGCAGAGCCGGAAAGTGGCAAGAGCTCCGGGCAAACTCAAGGCGACTGCCAACTACCCAGCTTGGATGAGCTGCCTTTTTTCCTGCTTAGCCATACCTGCAAGCAAAGTGACTTCGCACAGTTGGATGTAGCCATTGCCGAGCGTCTGCCGGCGGCACTGGACAAGTTGCCGACCCACTTGGGGGGCGTCGCCTATGCCGCCTATCGGCTCGGCCGCCCCGAGTGCACAGAGGCAGAAACCCAGGCGCTGCTTGGCTGGCTGGAGCAGCATTTCCTCACTGCCTATATGCGTGTCTTCAATCGGCATGGTGGCCGCTTCAATAGCGATAATCCGCAGCATTTGATACTCAAGGCCTGGCTCACTGAGGTCAAGGAGCAGCAGGATGCTGACACTATGGCCGCCGTTGCCGAATCGCTACTTGGCAAGGATGGGGGAAAACGCGGAAGCCAGATAAGCCAGCGTCAAGCGGCCTACTGGTTGTTTTTCCCGGACGATGGTTTCCAGCGCGGCCTGCTCAGCCTGTTTTTCCTGTTAAATAGCCAACTGCCAAAGGCTCACACCGAACTGCAGATCCTGGCTAAGCGCCACTGGCAACTGCTTTTGAAACTGGCGCCTATGGTGCTTATCAGCCGCATCAGTCAGTTTTACGCAAACTATGAAGGATATGCCGCCATAGATGATCCGCAGACAGAGCAGAGCCTGCATCAAAAGCTGCTGGCACTGGGAGTCAGCGAGGCGCAGCTGGATGCCCATACTTTGCTGCAAGACAGGCGCATCGCGCGCTATGCCCCGGCCAATGAGCGCTTCTGGCAACGTTACCTGGAGCGATTGGCAAGCTTTGCCGAAGGCGATCCCGAAGATAACAGCATGATAGGCCGCAGCCATTGGCTGGCTCAGCAAAAGCTGTTGGATGCCCTAAACTATTGCGATGAAACTGCCATGCTGGGATTTATTGCCGATCTCAAGGCCTGTTTCCCGGAGCGCCCCTTGCCGCAGCAAACCTTTGAGCTATTTAACCTCAGCCTGCAACGCGGCCTGGAGCAAAAACTCAAACCGGCAGCGGCGAAGGCTGTCTATGACAAGTTACAGGCCTATTTACAAAGCGGCGAAGGCCTGGAAAACCTGACACCACAAGCCTTGAAGCTGCCGGTTCTGCAAGGCTGGGATCCCTACAGCGATTATCGCGGCAAGGTTGGCGTGGCAGACTTTGTCTGGCTGTTGCCAACCGAGATGGGAGAGCGACTGGCACTGTTTCTCAGCGGTCTTGGGAAACGAGGGCTGCACTGGTTGGGCTGTCCCAGTGTCAGGGAAGCCTATGTCAACCATTTGGTTGCCGAAGGCCATCTGAATATGGCCGAGCGTTGGCAGGATGAAGCGCTTGGGCACTCAAGCATAGGCGATGTCGATGTGAGCCTGCAACTTGAAGCCGACAAGGAATTCTGGGCGCTACTCTGGTTGGATAGGATAGGTGTGACGCCACAAGCCACTGTGTATTTTGCCATGCACGAAGGGCGGCAACCTGAGTCTTTCATTATCCACTTGGCCAGCCAGCAGCGGCTGCCGGATATGTCCGGGCTGTTGACCGCAGATGAGCGCAAACGCCTGCTGGAAATCATCGCCAAGTTTGATTGTCTGACCGAAGAAAACGCAGAGCCATTCAAGCAAGATGAGTCGAGCGTCGTCAAGCGTGTGCTGGGCAAGTTGTTTTAAGCTTAAAGAGGCGTTGCCGGTCAGCGCGGCAACGCCTCTTTAAGATAGTTTCAGTTACCTTTGAGTGAGCGCAGCAACAAACCTATGCCACCTGTCAGCAATACCAGGATCACCAAGAGATCAAAACTGCTCATGCTGCGCAGGCTAAAGTGAATGGTAGAGATCACCCCGAAGATCATCGCTGTGATTGAGCCAATCGCCAATAACCGGCCAAGAATATTCTTGCCGCTTTAGGCCCGGGCGGCAAACCGGGCCATAGCGTTACGAGTCGCGGCCATTGAGGCGTTCAATGATCTGTGCCTTGGCCTCTTCCTGTGCCTGCAATGCTTCCTCTTCCTGTTTCTGCCGCATCAGCTCATTGAAGGTAATGCGGGCAGACTGGGCTTGCTCCGAGGCTTGCAGTTTACGTTCCTTCGCCGTCATGGCTTCATCTGTGAGGCGCTGCAGCTCGGCAAGTGACTCATCGGGCGCATCCCCCAATTCCAGGTGCGATTCACTGCGGCTCAAGGCTTCACGGCGCAGCTGTTTTTTCAGCTCCCAGATGGCATCCAGGGCTTCACGCTCGGCATCGGCAGCCTCTATGGCACTGTCTCGCAGCTGCTCAAACTTGGCCAGCGCCTGGCCCTCACGGCTCCAGGGATCGACCTCAGGCAGATCCGAAATATTAATCACGGGATCCTCATAACCATCCTGATGACTCAGGTCCAGCATGGCCGCCTTGACCCCGGACATCATCAGCATCACGGCTATCACCAAGAGCGGCAAACCACCGACGATAGCCGCCGTCTGCAAGGTGGCGAGCCCACCCATAAACATCAGTACCGAAGGCATAAAAGACAGGGTAAAGGCCCAGAATAGGCGGTTCCAGCGCAGTGGTTCCTCGGTGACATTGTTTTGCACCACGGATGCCAGAATATAGGAGATGGAATCAAAGGTGGTGGCGGTAAAGATGATACACAAGATCGTAAAGACTGCGATGACCAGATAGCTGAACGGCAACTGCTCCAATATCGCAAAAATTGCCCTGGTCGCCCCGTGTTCATTGAGGATACCCACCACATCCAGCTCACCGGATAACTGCAACGACAAGCCGAAATTACCCAAGATCATAAAGTACATGGCACAGCCCAGGGAGCCGAAGAAAATTGAACCGGCCACCATCTGTTTGATGGTGCGGCCGCGGGAGATCCGCGCCACAAACAAGCCCATGCTGGGCGCAAACACCAACCACCAGGCCCAATAGAAGATGGTCCAGTCCTGAGGGAAATGGGTATTCTCAAAAGTGCCCAAACCACCGAAAGGCTCGGCCCAGGTGGCCATCATAAAGAAGTTGCTCAGCATACGTCCCAGAGAGTCCAGGCCGGTTTCCAACATAAAGATGGTAGGGCCGGCAAACAAAATAAATGCCAGCAGCGCCAGCGCGCCCCAGAAGTTAATATTACTCAGCACCTTAATGCCTTCATCCATCCCCTTGTAGGAGGAATAGGCAAACAGTGCAGTACACAGAAGCAAAACCCCTATCTGGCTACCCGTGGTCGATGGTAGATCAAACAGGTAACTCAGACCTTCGTTGATCAGCGGCGCCGCCAACCCAAGCGTTGTCGCCGCCCCCCCCAGCAAGCCGAAAATAAACAATATATCGATAAACTTACCGAGCTTGCCGTGACTGCGGCCTTCACCTATCACGGGCATCAAGGCCGCCGATACCTTGAGCACAGGCTGCCTGCGAACATAAAAGAAATAAGCGATAGGGATGGCCGGGATCAAATAGATGCTCCAGGCGATAGGCCCCCAGTGGAAGAGGCCGTAAGTCGCGGCCCAGCGCACCGCTTCTTCACTGCCGGCTTGAAGTTGGAACGGCGGGTGCTGATAGTAATAGGCCCACTCAATCGTGCCCCAATAGAGGATACTGGCGCCTATCCCGCCGCAAAACAGCATTGCCGCCCAGGAAGCTGTGGCGAATTCCGGCTTTTCATCGGCATCGCCGAGCTTAATCTGGCCGATATCCGAGAAGATGATATAAATCATAAAGAAGAAGGCGGCTAGCCCAAGCGACAGGTAAGCAAAACCCAACTTATCCGTCATAAACGCCTTGGCAACAGCTATCCATTCGGCGCCTTCAACCGGAAACAGCGCCAGCGGGATCACCACCGCAAGCAGCAAGCCCAGTGCACCAAAGAAAGTGGCTTTATCTATGAGTTCGAAGTGTTTTTTCATGCTTTTGCTCTTCTGTTTGTCTCCGTTCGGGAGCTGGGATCACAGGCAGAGGCCCATGCCGGATAAAATAGGCGCAAGTCGCCATCCAGTCGATTACATTTATCCGGAAAACGTACAAAAAGTGACGTAAATCAATGAGATGTTACTTGATGATATATTTGTGTCCAGCTTGTATGGATTGCTGACTATTTCAGTAAATACGATAAAACGCTTAAGACCATAAGGATTTATGTGCTTGATTGCAAGTTTGCCCCTGTCTGGGAGGTGTCATTCATAAAAGCAAGGGATTTATAAAAGCCAAGAGACTCAAAAAGCAAAGGAGCTCACAGTCACAGAGGCCCCAGACAGACCAAGTGCCAACAGCCGGCAAAACCAGGCTGCCAGTCTGCCGCTTCGCTACTGCTTCAACTTCACCCAGGCGGCCTGGGTTTCACGACTGCTTCTTGGGTCCTTTGGCACCAGCCAAAGCAGCATCATATTCAGCAGTGAAGTCGAGAGCGTGGCTCCCCAAAGCAGCATCAGAGAGAGTGTGATAAGGATATAACTGGCGTAGGAATCCATAAAGGACAGGGCCAGACCGAAAACCACACCGCTCCCGGGTAATAACAGTAGAGTAATAAACAGCATCAAACATACCGTCTTAGCGACTGACCACCCCAGATTACGAGCCCTGCGACTGATAATCCTGTAGCCGAAATAGAGGCTGGGCAGTAACCAAAACATGATGAGCGTTCCTGTTCCCTGCCCTTCAAGCCGCAGCAAAGACCGCAACGCAAAAGCAGGGGAACCGGAAGTTTGCACCATAAAGGTTAGCCATCCGAGAAACAATCCGTTGCAAAGCCCCAGTATCATGCTGCTGCGAAAGAAAGCCAACGCCGGCGTCTGACGATCGGGGGCGCACCCCTTACGATGCGCCAGCAAAGGGTGTTCCGCTTCAACGTTTACCAAGGGAGGCCGAAACAGGTAGATCAGTAACTGCACCACCAGCCAAACAACAGCGCAGCCCAAGGCAAACATCAAGCCCAGCCAAGGCATCATCTTGTCAAACTGAAGCATGCTCAGTAGCTTTGGGTAGGAGAAGCCGAACAGGATGTTCACCAATGCCAGCGGCACACCGCACCAATACCCGAACGCCCGTCGCCCTATAGCAACATGCGCTGCCAGCAACCCCGCACCTATACTGAGTTGTAGCCCAGTTACCAAGATAGCCAACAGTGAAATAAAGAAGTCGACCTCTCGAATTGCCAGCAGCAATGAAGGTGAGAACATGTACACCAGTTGCCACTGATAATGGATAGCCAGCATGGGCAGCAGCGCAATAAAATAGCGACTCCGGTCGCGGGCTTTTGCCGCCCCGCCAAACTCTGGCTCAACAAAGAGATCGCTAATCACCTTAGCCATGCTGTTGGCCGATTGTCTCAATCCCATTGCTCATCCTCCTCGAAATGCTTGCCAGTCAGAACTGGATGAACTCAACTCGGCAGCCCAAAGCAGTTCGGTGCCGCCTTCAGCGAATGGACGCATCTGCAATAGATGGAGAACCGGGCCACCTATACCAGACTTTGCTTTCAGCAACCTGGGGCCCAATTCGCCCCCCCTGGGCGTATCTCTCTGGATACGGGGCAAAATCCAAAACCTCAATCACAAAACAACCCTTTGTTATTTATGATGATTACCCCTAAATTAAGCATCATTTCATTGATAATCATCTTCATCCTGACGGCTCATTTCATATGGCAAGCGGCGGTTAAAGTCCTCGCCATCAGGGGTATCGGCATACTTGCCGAGCAAGGTATCCAGATTGCCATCCTGTTGGAAAAACAGCTCATGATCGACATCGATACAGTTGAGGTATTGGGCCACCAGCGGCAGATATTGGCTGCCGGCCAAGCCCAATTGCAACGCACAGTCGGCCAGTGCCGGCTTGCTGATATGTGGATCGCTGTAACAGTAATGGAGCCGCTCATTGGCAATGAATAGCCCCAGCAGACGCGCCATATAGTTCCGGCCCTCCAATTGGAAGGCCACAGCCTCAAAGAAGCGCGCCTCATCCCAGCTTTCGGCGGCATCATAAAAACCGAGGCGCAAGTCTTTACCCGACTTTAGCGATTCAAAATCTGTCAATGCCCGCAGCACCAGCTTGTCCAAGACCTCAAGCCTCGCACTCGCTGACTGCAGATCCCTGACTTCGATTCGCGAAAAACCAAGCAAAGGGGGAACTGTATCCTGCTCCTGCGCCTGGGCATGGAAGCTGCTCCATTCTGTCTGCTGTAATTGCACAGCAAAGCTCGCGTCCATGGCGGCGGGCGCTTGGTTCATCTGGCTGGCCAGATCCAAAGTGGGGTTGGGATTGACGCGCCACAGATAATGCCAGTCGGTCAGCAAAGCTCCCTTGCCGAGGAGTTTCATGCCCTCCTCGTCGTATAAGTCATCTTCGCCATCCGGGAGATACAAGGGTGAGCGCCACTGCCCGTCCAGAGAAACCTTGCGGGTCGCGCCGCCATGCCAGCCAAGCCAAAGTGCCGCTTCGTCATCGCAGTAGGCAATATCATCCAGCTGGAGCCAGAAACGCCCCAGCGCCTCTTGCCAGTCGAGATTGTCGACATCGGCCGGGGCCAACAGCATGTCGGCGTCATCGGCCAGTTGCTCGCAGGTATATTGACGCACGCAAAAACGGCCTATCTCGCGGCCAAGGCGCAAGTCGATGCGCTGCAACTGATACGCCAGCGCCTCGGTTTCAGCATCGGCTACCCGGCTCAACTCCATGGCCGGCAGGGTAAGCTCACCGCGCTCACTGTCCAGCGCCAGGGCACACTCCCAGAGCGCTTCATTCCCCGGCGGATTGGGCAGAGGCATGGCCGCCACCTGCAAGAGCTCGGAATAACGGCCCTGCCATTGAACTTGGCTAATGTTATTACTTACGGGGTCACTACCTACGGGGTTACTGCCCACAAGATCATTGCCGACGACAGCCATAGGGTCCAGCCGCAGCAAAAACTGCCAGGCCTGGGACCGACGACGCCTACTGCGGTGACAATGCAGGATCAAACTGTTATCCGGCCCGGCATAGAGGCGATCGGTAAAACTCAGTCCCATGCTGTCCGGCAGTCCGGTCGCATCGACCTCGGCCCAAGGGCTACCCTGATTATCCACCTCATCATTCAGCTGCATGGCAGCCGAGGGCGAGAGGTCCCTGTCCTCCAGCCAGTGCCAGAGCATTAAATCGTAACAGCAGCGCCGGTCATTTTCGCCCAGTGATGCCAGGGTTCGACCATCACTCAATACCGCGACTTTGAGATATTCCATCCCGGTATGAGCCAAAAACTCCTGCTGCCGACGCGCCAGATCCACCAAGTAGAGACAGCCCTGCTGATCCCAGATAACGCAGCTCTGCTCACGCCCCGGCACCCCATGAAAACAATCACTGACCTGCATAGTGCCCTCGGCCATGGGAAAGTCTGTGCTCCAGATGAGCCGATAACCCGAGCCCGTATCTGCCGCTTCATAGAGATACAGGCAAGGGCAGCCATTGTCCGCATCGATATAGATAAGTTTACCGTCGCCAACCGGCGAACTTGTGAATGACATATTTCTTTATCCTTTGCTCAAAAATACCAGCGACTGCCAGTTATCGTCGTTATCGAATTATTCGTCGTCATAGTCGCCTTTCTCGGCCAGCTTAAACTCCGAGTCGTTATAGGGGCTTGGGACCGCCGCCTGGAAAGCCGCCAACTGTTGCGAGTCCTGATGCTCGGCAAAGATCACTTTCAAGGTGCGATTGATATGAAATGGATGCACGGGCAAGGCGCTGAGAACATTGAAATAGTCCGCGAGTTGCGGCAGTGCCTGCCTGTACTGGCTGAGCGCCAAGGCAGCCTCGGCCAGCACTGGCTGTCCCTTGGCTCCCAGCAAGCATCTGGCCTGGGGCAGACGGCAGTATGCCGCCAGGATGGCCGCAATCAACTCAGGCCCCTGCTCCAGACGCACGGCATAGTGGAAGAAGTCGTACTCGCTGTGCCGATTCCCCAAACCATCGACAAAGGCAAACCAGAGCCTGCCAGGCTCAGTAACCGCACTATGGGTTATTTTCTGTTTCAAGCGGCCAAGCCAACCGGCTCTGGTTGCAACGGTGGCTCTGGTTGCAACGGGGGCTCTGGCGGTTACTGAGGCTAAGGGCGCTCCGCACGCCTCCCCCAGGCTCTGCTCCAATTGGGGCAGCACCGCCAGTAGTTGCTGCAAGAGTTGCAGCCTGCCTTGATTTGATGTCAGATCGTCACAATAGAGAGTCACCCTGCCACTGGGGCAAGGCTCGGCCTGCAGTTGGCTGGGAATTTGCATAGGCTTGGGTTGATAGCTGCGGCAATTGAGCGGGCACTTTTGCTGTTCGCCAGCCAGCAGGCTCTGGGGCACAGCAGCTTGGGAGCCGATGTCGACCGAGTAATGACTGGGCTCATCGAGATCACCGAACGCCAACCAGGGCCGCCCTTGGTCGACACCCTTGATCATGACCAGATCATCACCATAGTGGCTCAAGGGCCGCCACTGCCCCGCCGCATCTTGGCTGCCCAGTTGGTACAGAGGGGAAAGCCTCTCGCCCTTCGGCGACACCTTTTGTACCACACCCCCTTTCCAGCCCAGCCAGAAGACTTGCTCCTGCTCGCAAAAATAGCTGGAAGTCAGGCTGTTGAGCAGTTGCTGCCACTCGTCGTTATCCTGGTGGGATATCTCACCGGCGGCAATCCGCTCCAGCGCCTCCTGAACCGCTTCGGCATCATATTCATCACAAATATCGGCCATGGCCAGCAAGCGCACCCCGGCATCAACTTGACGGCCAAGATTCATATCTATCAGCTGCAACCTGGCTTCGTAACGCACAGGCTCGCCCCCGGCCTGATGACGGCTCACCCCATCGGCGGCCAGGGTAGTGATAAGGCCGTTGGCACGGTTCTGGAACCAATAATCTCGCGGTGAAACCTGCACTGGAGCCGGTTTCCCCGGCAGAGGCTGTTCGGACCAGGTTTCGTTTGACGGGTCAAAATACACCAGTTGCTGAAAGCGGAAGCGGTAACCCTCATGATCATTGCGACCATAGAAGGCCACGCGTCCATCCCGGGTCAGAATCAGTGACTCAGGCTCGATTTCGGCGCTCACAGGCCAATGCTGTACCGGCTCCATGGCCGCGAGATCGACCTTGAGCAAGCTGTGGCCGCGGCGCGCAGCGATGCCCACCCGCCCGACCACCCACAGGGTCTGGTTATGGCTATCGAGCCAGGCCCCGGGGCTTCCGGTGATTTGTAAATCCAGCACCTGTTCACAACTGCGCGCCTGATAATCGCAGACAAAAAGCAGTCCATTTTGGCCCAAGGCCAGAAAGCGAGTGTCATCCAGCCACTGCAACAAGGCCAGCTCGCCATCCTCGGTTCCCGGCAACTCACATTGCCACAACAGGGTGTCGGCCTCGGCAGAACTCTGGATAACCTGAATAAGTTCAGGGCCGATAAAAAACAGCTTGGCCTGTTGCAGGCGGATATTGGTTCTTACATTGGCATTCATTGAGTTATTCCTGTGATTTGCAATCAGGCGGGGGAAATCGGCCAGGACAAATCCTGGACAAAACGGCGATATTGGCGGCGCTTGAGCAGCCCCTGGCAGTGGCGCCGTTGAATAAGCGGCACTGAGTGCTGTTGATGGAAAGCCGCGCCTGGAACATCAGCCAGCATATTAAAATAACGAGCCAACAAAGGCAGATAAGCTATGTCATCACCGGCCAGCGCCAGCACTGTGTCCGACAAGGCCGACTTGTCGGCGCCGCTGCGCAGACTTGCCGCATCCGGATAGGCCAGCAGCTTCTCAACGGCTTCTGCCAACAGCTCGGCACCGCCCGGCACAGCTATCAGCGCGGCCACAAACTGCGCCTCGGTCCATTCACGGCCATGTCTGTCGCTGAAACGCCACTCCAGGCGCTCACCCTTGGCGCTGTTTGGTAAGTCGGCCAGGCGACTGACCATCTCTTTGGCGCTGCCCAGCAAACACCCCCCCAGCTCCAGATAATCGGCCTCAATAAGATTGAGTCCCGCCTCACCATGGGCCAGGCTCTGCTGCTCACTCATCACCAACTCAGGTTTAGGCCAGAAATAACAGGGTAAACTCTGGCACTCGGCTTCCCCAGGCAGCATGGGCCTGACAGTGCTGGTATCCAGCGCATATATCTTGAACCCCACCAGCAGCAAACGATTGGCCGTGGGAGAGGTCAATTGATAGTCATAGTGATCAAAGGCTACCAGGGCAAAGGGATTGGCTTCGTCGCCGGGGAGTGGGCATTCGTTGGCGCGATAGCGAGGCGACACCGCCTTGAGGCGGAAGTGTTCCTCTGGCGCCAGATAGCCCTTCATCAGCTCGCCACTGCGCCAACTCAGCCAAAAAGCGGCTTCATCCCGGCAAAGGCGGATACCGCTCAGCCCGTCAAACAGGCTTTCGAGTGCATCAGTCAGCTCATCTTCATCACAGGTATCTTCGCCGCTCCTGAGCGACTCAAGCAAAGTGGAAAACTCATCCGGATCCAACAAGCCATCATGACTGTCAAACCAAAGCACCGGCTGTTGCCAAAGCACATCAAGGGATTCGAGAGCTACCAGTTGCAACTGCAACCCAATGCGTGGACTGTCACCGCTCTCATCCAACAGACACTCAGACACAGGCAATAAGGCCAACTGCCGCTCAGGGCAAAGGTGTATACTCGGGCAACGGACGCCTTTAAGCAGCGGTTTGCCCTCAATCCGGTGAAATTGGCTCTGGCCATCGACCACATTGATGCACCAGAAGCCATGCTCCCGCTGCGCCAGAGAGCCGCATTTACGCTCATAGAATAAAAAACAACCGTCACGGCGCCGCACCATGGTGCTGCCAAGGCGGCGATTATCCAGATATTCAGGCAAGCAGATATCCTTAATCGGCCGCCAGTCGGCCAGCGACCAGCCCAGAAGACAGGGATATTCATCATCCCCTCTTGGCTGCTCGGCCACATACCAGAACTCGCCTCTGTCTTTATCCAGCCAACCATGACCATAGATGCCGACATTTGGCAGATTGACCATCAGCCGAGGCCCGGTTTCGATATCACCGGCATAGATCTGCCCGGAGCAGGTGGCGACCACAAATTCGCTGTCGCTGTAGAAGGTGCTCAGCACCACTTCATCCTCGGCCTGAGGCAACTCATACTGCCAAAGCAATTGCTGACGGCCATCAGCCAGCGGCGTCAACAGCTGCAACTGCGGGGCGCCGGCCTGCTTCGGGGAATGTAATATCCATTTGGCAGCTCTCATTTGAGACTCCTGTTGTTAACAGTAAAGAGATAGCCACGTCCGTATATCGAAACGGCATGATGAAATAGCCCCAAAGCACCCATCAAACATAAAAACAACTTGGCATGGCTAAGGGGGCTTGCCAGGTGCGTATACAGAGCAAATAAAGGGGAAGGAAGCGTTTGGCCTAGATTAACCAGCGGCCTAATGGGAAACTGAACGACAATAGCAGTTTTCAAAACAATCCTTTTCGATGGCCTTAAGGCCTGAGCCCATCCAGGGCTCACTTAAATTCAATTCGACCGCGATGATAAGCACAGTCAATACAGTCGAGGCGGCCGCCAGAGCATCCTTAAGCTCCCTTGGCGGGAGGGTGGATTTTGACGATTCCAGCCATTGGAAACAAGTTAAAACACCAACAAAGTGATATGAATCAATAAGAGGGAAAAAATTTACACCATAGTCAAAACCGACTAAGCGGATAAAAAGCTCAGCTCACAGCGGCGAGAATGTCGGCGTGGCCAGGCGCGAGGAAACCAGAGCAACCAGGATATGCTGCTCCGGTGATAAAATAGGAACGGTTTCTGTGTCAGGCAAACCTGTCATCAGAGAGGGTTTGCAGTGGATCTTTGCCCTGTTCATACCAACCATCACGGGTATTTTGCACGCAATCAAATGCCTGAATATAAGGTTTGATATCTATGATGGGAGTGCCATTGAGCATATCGATCCCCTTAACATGGATACGGTTGCCCTCTAAACGGTCAATTTCCAGTATCGACAGGCCTATGGGATTAGGGCGCTTGGGTGAGCGGGTTGCAAATACACCACGCAATTGATTATCGAGAAAAGGTTTAACCTTGAGTGCTCCCTGCTTACATTGATGCAGATGAAACAGCACATAAACATGGGAAAAACCATCGAGGTCGGCCAACCCTTCGGCGTAGTCGGGATGGATCACCAAAACCCCTTGGTTATCGGCGACCTTGCTGCCCTGGATCGGCATATTGGCCAATTCTGTGTACTGGGTTTCGGCATGGCCTATGGCGGTAAAGCTGACAACTTGCATAACAACTCCGTTGCAAATACAGAGTTGCAGTCTACCTCAAGGCTCAGAGGGGATCCTCAAGACAACTCACATTCCCGCCTCAGGGAACGCTGAGCAAGGTTTCTTCATCAAAGTACTTCTGCCTCAGACGCCGCCCCTCTTCCGAGCTCAAAACACGGTTGAGCACAGCCTGAAAGTCACTCACCAATTGTGCAGGGATACCGGCACTGAATGCAAAACACAAAGGCTTATGACTGACCTCAAGCAAAGGCGCCATCATGTCCGGTTCATAGCCTTGCCGTTTAAGGGTACTCACCAAGGTTAATCGGTTGCTGGACAACAAATTGGCTCGGCCACTACTGAGCACCCTAATCGCCTGCTCCAGGCTGCTGGTACGCACCAACAAGCCGGGATTAAAACCATGACTCAATAGCAACTGCTCACCCACATCATCTCTGACTGCCACCACCACTAGCCGCTTGGCGTCATCCAGGCGGGTTAATCTCGGCGCCATCTGTTTAAATGCATACAGATTTAACTCCAAAGTGCCCAGACTGCAGGCCCATTGAAACAGGGGAACCCTGGCATCTATGCGGGCCGTGGAAAACAACACCACGTTATCGCGGCTTGCCAACAGGTAGTAGCCTCTGGCCCATGGCAATATCTCTATGGGTTGCGGCTCAACCGCCATCTCCCGCCAAACAAGATGCAAAATGTCGGTTGTGAATCCGGAAACCTGACCCTGTCCCAAACTAAAACTGTAGGGAGGGTATTCTTCAGTGAGATACCTGAGCTGGCTCAGATCCGCAGCCGCCAGCACACTGCAACAATAGAGCAATAGCGGAAAAAGTAAGCGCATAACTACCCCCCCCGGACAACTATATCTATAGGAAGGACCTCTGCAGGTCTTCAGTGCTATGCCTTGAGTGCCAATGGTTGTGCACGCCACTCTCGACAAAAAGAAGGTCACGAGGATTTACTCGCGCCCAGCTTAAGTGTTGTCAAAGGTGGTTCAACATACAAACCCGGGTTTCAATGCTTATTAACTCATTGTATTTATATATTTTTTAACAAAACCATTCGAAAGGAAAGTCCTCACATCCAGCAAGCCACGTCAGCAGCTCACCAAAGGCTTGCATTATTTTTCACGACGCCTTGAGCATGGAGCCCACCTAAAGGCTCTCAAAATGTCGATTTACCCCCTTAAAATCGCGTTTTAAGCACTTCTCAAAGTCATGATTTTAAAGGTTTTATTTTTAGTGATATTCCAGAGTGCCGATGTTAGCCTGCAAAGATTGTTGGGAAGGCGCGAACCAACCCCATATTTGCCTGCCTAGGCAGAGTTCGCCGAAAGAGGTAGCGCCCTCCCTGATTAAAGGAAGCCGTATGGATATTATCGATAAAGTTTTTCAACAAGAGGATTTCTCACGCCAGGATTTGAGTGACAGCCGTTTTCGCCGCTGCCGCTTCTATCAGTGTGACTTCAGCCACTGTCAGCTAAGGGATGCCAGTTTCGAGGATTGCAGTTTCATTGAAAGCGGCGCCGTTGAAGGGTGCCACTTCAGCTATGCCGATCTGCGCGATGCCAGTTTCAAGGCTTGCCGTCTGTCTTTGGCTAACTTCAGCGGTGCCAACTGCTTTGGCATAGAGTTCAGGGAATGCGATCTCAAGGGCGCCAACTTTTCCCGGGCCCGCTTTTACAATCAAGTCAGCCATAAAATGTACTTTTGTGCGGCTTATATCTCAGGCTGCAACCTGGCCTATGCCAATTTGAGTGGCCAATGCCTGGAAAAGTGCGAGCTGTTTGAAAATAACTGGAGCAATGCCAATCTCAGCGGTGCTTCCTTGATGGGCTCCGACCTCAGCCGCGGCACCTTCTCCCGCGACTGTTGGCAACAGGTCAATCTGCGGGGCTGTGACCTGACCTTTGCCGATCTGGATGGACTCGATCCCAGGCGGGTCAACCTCGAGGGGGTCAAGATCTGTGCCTGGCAACAGGAGCAACTGTTAGAGCCTCTGGGGATAATAGTGCTTCCGGATTAGCCTGAAGGCAACTTAAGAGGCAAATATCACTTGAGTTCCGCGCTGCAACAGGGCAGATTCTGCTATAGCAGAGCATTACCGCAGGAATGCCGTTTTCTCTGCTGCCGCAGCCGACGTTATACCTTCCCTTCAAAGGAGGCATTATGAAGACTCAACTGCACGCCGAGCTGGCTCAGGTCAAGCGCTCTTTGGCAATCACCCAACTACTGGGAGCACCAGGCATCTTACTCATAGGTTTGGCACTCTATGGCCTGGTTATCGCCGAAGGAGATGCCTTCATCCAGGCGCTCAATAATCCTATCAATTGCTATCTATTAATCGCCATTGGCTCGGCCATCACGCTCTGGGAAGCATTAAAGATTATTAAGCTCTCCAAAAAACAAACTCAGCTTCTCAAACAACTCGATGAATGTAATGAGTTGTCGGAAAAGGAAAACGCTTGATGCTGAAAAACACCTAATGAATTAGACACATAGGAGAAATAATGGAATTAGAGATTCAAGTTACTTTTCGCACAGGAGACAGCATAAGAACCCGACGCTACAAGAGTGAACAAGGTGCCTTACGGGGCATTTGGAAATGGCTCAACAAGCATCAGGAGCAAGGAGATATTCAAGCCAGCTTCTTTTCCCCCGAACAGGGCCACCGCATCTTTACACAACCAGAGCAGCTCAGTGAATTTGAGCCCCAAACCATAGATAACTTTTATCAATCCAGGGCTTGGCTAGCGCTCAGATATCAGGTGCTGCAAACTCACGAGCACAGATGTGCAAAGTGTAACCGTACTAAAGCCGAACACAATATAGTGCTGCATGTTGACCATGTACTACCTCGCAGCAAACACAAAGACAAGGCATTAGATATCAATAATCTGCAAATACTCTGTGAAGAGTGCAACCTTGGGAAGTTGGACAGATGATTTATTGTTCAGTAAATCACCCGTCAAAAAAACAACTCATTTACCGCTCAGAAACAAAGCTGCTAACATTCAAAGTTGGGCAAAGCACGTAATTTTATAAAAAATATAAGTCAACAACATAGACAAAAATCAGCTTTCAACCAGGCATTCTCTCAAGCTTAGGTTTTTGAAAGCATACTTTTAAGTACTCAGCAGCAGACACATGAGTAACAACATACGGAAATTTGCATATGAAAAATATAATAATTGCGGTCTTTTTAACCGGACTAGTAGCTTGCAGCTCTACGCCAACAGCCATGGTTTTCGACGGCAGCAGTGCAGAATCCACCCAACGAGGTGTTATTAGTATCATGAGAACATTAAATTCTCATGACAAACAGGAATTCGTGATGGCCTTGATGAAAATCCAACATGCCGAATTCGACAGTCCTCTGGCCGCGATGAAACACTCAGATCAAGCGGGTCAAATTGACTTTGCCCTGGTGGGTAAAAAAATCGATGGACTCACCTTAGAGCAAGTGCTCAAACTTGCACAAAAACCAAGCAACAGGTAAAAACTGCACAACAAAGCCGCTAACACGTTAGATAATAATAGCGCGCATCAGCAGTTATCCCGACACAAAGAGCCATATTTTGGCTCTTTGTTGCAGTTGGAGGCGGGAGTCTACCGGGAGTTCTGATTGAGTAAGCATGTCTATAGCACTTCTTGCCAGGTATGAGTATCTTCTCATGCCACCAAACCAAGCTCAGTTTAGTAAGACATTGAGAGTTAGAGGTTAATTATCCAACAGCAAGTATTGAATACTGTCGGGCGCAGTGTTGCCTCTACTGCTATTATCGGCTGAAACAGCAAAAACAGGGCATAAGTCACAGTTCCCCTATCATGAATGGCAGGCTCTGCTATAATTTGTGCCCGAAATTTCTCAGCCAATTCCAGACGAGCGGTAAGTCATGTCCACTACAGGTGTTGAACTCTTTAATCCCGGCCAACAGACACAAGCCCCTGCTGCGGCCCCCAAGCAAATGGTGCAATTGGCCGATAACAAGTTAGAGCTGATGGCGCCGGCCAAGAATGCCGACTTCGGTATTGAGGCCATTCGCCACGGGGCAGATGCGGTCTATATTGGCGGCCCGGCGTTTGGTGCCCGTCATACCGCCGGTAACAGCATAGAGGACATTACCCGCCTTTGTGAGTTTGCCCATAGATATCACGCTCAGGTATTTGTCACCATCAATACCATATTGCTGGACGATGAACTGGAAGAAGCCAGGCGCCTGATCTGGGCGGTGTACGAGGCAGGTGCCGATGCCATTATTGTGCAGGACCTGGGGCTGCTTGAGCTGGACTTGCCCCCAATTGCACTGCACGCCAGTACTCAGATGGATAATCGGGTTCCGGCCAAAGTCGCCTTTCTCGAGCATGTGGGCTTTTCTCAGGTAGTGTTGGCGCGGGAGCTGAGCCTGAGCCAAATTCGCGCCGTGGCCGCCGAGACCAAGATGCGACTTGAGTTCTTTATCCATGGCGCCCTGTGCGTGGCCTACAGCGGCCAATGCTATATCAGTGAAGCCTACACAGACCGCAGTGCCAACCGCGGCGAATGCTCACAACAATGCCGGATGCCGGGTAATCTCAAGACCCGCCAGGGCGACATTATTGCCAGCAACGACCATATGCTGTCGCTGAAGGACAACAACCAGACAGATAACCTCGAAGCGCTGATCGACGCCGGGATCCGCTCCTTCAAGATAGAGGGCCGACTCAAGGACCTCAGCTACGTCAAGAATGTTACCGCTCACTACCGCCAGCAACTGGATGCTATCATGGCGCGTCGGCCCGAGTTTGAACCCTCGTCCCACGGCCGCTGCAGCTACAGCTTCACCCCGGATCCTGACAAGAGCTTTAACCGCGGCAAGACGGACTACTTTGTCAATGAGCGCAAGGCGGACATCGGCGACTTCCGCACCCCGAAATACTTGGGAATAGAGGTCGGCAAAGTCAGCAAGATAGGCAAAGACTTTATCCAGGTCGACTCGGATACCGAGTTCCACAACGGTGATGGCCTGGGCTTCTTCGCCGCCAATTATCAAAAGGCCAGATTGTCGGATGACAAGCTGACAGGTTTTCGGGTCAACCGCGCCGAGGGCAACACCCTGTATCTAAAAAACATGCCGAAAGATCTCTATGTCGGTGCCACCTTGTATCGCAACAAAGATCAAGCCTTTGAAGCCCTGCTGGCCAAAGAGTCTGCCGAGCGCACCCTGTTGGTGGACTTCAGCCTCAGCAATACCCAGACAGGTCTGGCGCTGACCGCTGCCGACCGTCATGGCCATCAGGCGACAGTGACCGCTGACTTCGAAAAACAACAGGCCAAGGATATTGGCCGCAACCGTGAATCACTCGGCAAGCATCTCGCCAAGCTGGGCAATACAGATTTTCGCCTCGGACAGGTAGATTTGGGCGATGCCGAAGCCGTTTTTGTACCGGCATCCATCATCAATGGCCTGCGCCGTAATGCCGTTGCCGCCCTGGACGAAGCGCGCATTCAAGGGTATCAAAGACCCACGCCCTGGGTACGGGACGACAGTGCCCGCTTCCCGCAGCGCAGCCTGACCTATCTTGGCAATGTGGCCAACCAAAAAGCCAAGGACTTCTATACCCGTCACGGGGTGGTATCCATCCGTGATGCCTATGAAGTACGGCCGGTGAAAGGCGATGCACCTTTGATGATCACCAAGCACTGCATACGTTACAGCTACAACATGTGCCCCAAAGAAGTGCCGGGGATCAAGGCCGAGCCGCTGGAGATGGAGCTGGGTGGCAAGCAGTTCAAGCTGGTGTTCGACTGCCATAAGTGTGAAATGCTGTTGGTAGGTTAAGGAGAAAAATATGGGATTTTTAAATGCCTTGATGGGCAATGCCAGTGAAGTGGATCTGGATAAACTCAACGAAGAACTGGCGCCTATTATGGCCGACAGCGAACAGTTGCAACTGGCCTATAAACTGGTACGCGACATCTTTGTCTTCACCAACAAGCGCCTGATCTTAATAGATAAACAAGGCATGACCGGCAAGAAAGTGAGTTATCACTCCATCCCCTACAAGGCGATAGTACACTTTGAAGTGGAAACCGCCGGGCGCTTCGATATGGATGCCGAACTCAGGCTGTGGATCTCAGGCCAGACAGAGCCCCTGGTCAAAGAGCTAAAACGCGGCACTGATGTGGTGGGTATTCAAAAGACCATAGCCAAATTCACGCTCTGAGGTTAAAAAGGGAAGGATTCCCCCTCACCTATTAGCTCGAAATGGACGTATTTACTGTGACTGTTTCGCTGGAGCGCCCTGCAAAGAATGTTAAATTTGGAGGGATTAGGGGTAGGCAAGACGGGTGTTTGCACCGAACACCAACCAAGGCAAAAGTGTGTAACGCCTTATTTTAGCCACAAAAAAAACCGACTCAAGGTCGGTTTCTGCTCTCTCTAAGAGAGATGGTACCAGAGGTCGGAGCGACGGGGCTGGTCTTCCAGCCGACACGCGCGTGGCGCAATAACCTGCCCAAACCTGCCCAAACCTGACTCGGAGCTAAAAACGAAAAAACCGACTCAAGGTCGGTTTCGGCTCTCTCTAAGAGAGAGATGGTACCAGAGGTCGGAGCGACGGGGCTGGCCTTCCAGCCGACACGCGCGTGGCGCAATAACCTGCCCAGACCTACCCAGACCTGACTCGGAGCTAAAAACGAAAAAACCGACTCAAGGTCGGTTTCGGCTCTCTCTAAGAGAGAGATGGTACCAGAGGTCGGACTCGAACCGACACGCTTTTAAGGGCGGGGGATTTTGAATCCCCTGTGTCTACCAATTTCACCACTCTGGCACATTTAGATTGTTTCGCGACGATGTCTCATCGGCGAGTGAACGGAATTATACCTGTGCTCACTTCAATGGCAAGCGCTTTACGAGCCTGTTTACCAAAATCCTGTTCGGTTGGACAAAATTCGCTCTGACTACTGGGCTCCGCGGGCAATTAGGAAGCCTGTGTACTCCTTGTCACTGCCCTGAATATGGTTGATAAGCCAGGATTTAAGGAAGGCCATCAATTCATCGGCAACATCTTCACCACTGGCCACTCGCTTCTGGAAATCCAGTACCTTAGCCACCAATTGTTGGTGCTTAAGCTTGTGCTGTTCGGTCTGCGGGTAACCGAAACGGGCAAACAACTCCTCTTCATAGGCGAAATGATTGGCAGTGTAATCCACCAGCCCCTGTACTATGCGTTTAATTGCTTCCAGGCCATAAGCTTCTTCCAGAGTGCGGTGAAGTTCATTGATCAGGGATACCAGACGTTGGTGCTGACGATTAATCTCTTCCATGCCGAGATCCAACTGCGGCCCCCACTCAACAAAGCGATGGCGTTTCTCCAACTGCTCCATCGCCCGTTTGTCGACATGGAAACGCCCAAGCAGGGAACTGATCTCCTGCGACATATTGAATACTTTCAGACTGGATAAGTTGGTACTGTGAGTTTCTTTGGCATTTTCGACCGCCACTTGCGCCATAGAGGAGATATTGTTGCTAATCTCTTCGGCAACTGTCTGCTGTTGTTCCGAAGCCGCCGCTATTTGATGCGACATATCTGTAATGCTTTCAATCTGCGCCACAATTTGCCCCAATGCCTGCTGCGCCTGATGAGCCATCTCATGGCTGGCACTGGCCTGCTCGACACTGGTTCTCATCACTTTCACGCCTTCATCGGCACCCTGTTGCAACTGCAGTATCTGCTGTTGGATATCGACTGTAGCTGTGGATGTGCGCTGCGCCAGACTACGGACTTCATCGGCAACCACAGCAAAACCTCGGCCATGCTCGCCGGCGCGGGCACTCTCAATAGCGGCGTTCAGCGCCAACAGATTGGTTTGCTCAGCCACTTGGAAAATGGTGTCAATAATGGTGCTTATGTTGTTGCTGTCTTCGGCCAGACGAGCGATAACTAACTGGGTTTGCTCAACCTGAGCCGACATATCATCTATCTGCCGTACCACCTCTTTGACGGTTTGGTCGCCGCTGCGAGCTGCCTGCATGGCTTCCTCCGCGGCATTGGCAGCACAAGCTGCGTTACGGCTGACTTCCTGTACGGTAGCAACCATCTGATTCATAGCGGTCGCAGCCAATTCAGCTTGTTTTTCCTGCTCCTCCACTCCGGTATGGGCGGCATCGCTGATAGACTTGATATCCATGGCCACGTTCTTCATCGTATCGGCAGTATTGACCAAAGACAGAATGGTGCGACCAACGTCCTCTCCCATACGGTTGATACCGTGGACCACAGAATGGAACATGCCGGCATCCTGCTCCGACAACTGATAGCTGAGATCGCCTTCTCCCAGATGACGGGCGGCATTTTCCAAGCGCTTGAGATTGGACAGCTGTCTGGCACCAAGCCAAGTCAGCACTATCAAGGCAGCCAATAGAGAACCAAAGGCGAGATAACTGCCGCCGTGTAACAGGCTCCACAAGGGGTAAAGCAACAAGAGCAACAGCAGATAAAACTGCCACCGGCTTAATATCAATTTCGAAAGACCTTGGGATGTTTGCATCGCACGCTCCTTGCCAATGAACAGTCTCAGCCCAAGCCACCCTACTCCTTTAATGTGGTGATGAATATTATCCTTTGCTCCTATTCCCTTCAGCGAAATAACGCCCTTGTTTCTCACTCAGCTAATTTAAGCAAAACATGATACAGCTCATATTTTAACAAGGCGATTTACCCAATTAACAACTCTGACAACATTTGTTGATCGAGATCAGCTTCAGTTTTAGCAAATTTGATTAGTTTAGCTTTGACTTTACAAGAAAGAGGATTTCAGTGATGGCATTCTGGTTAGATCTAATGTTCGGAAACCCCATAGGTTTACTGTCGATGATAGTTATCTTCAGTACTATCGGGATCATCTCCTACATTATGTGGATGTTTATTGTAAAGTCAGCAAAGCCTTAGCTTTGACTTCCATGTTCTTTTAAATGCAATGACATTTTTGAGTATTGCTTGGGCAGCCCTGTGGCTGCCCTCTTTTTTATTGCGATTAAGCCGCGTGTTTCCGCACTTGGGCAATAGCATTGATAAATTGCGGTCTTGCCTTGATAAGATATTGCAACTCTTCCTGACTCGGTTCTCCCGGAGGAAGACGCAACACTCTTCGATTTAAATGCTTACGGGCTGCCATCGCTATCTTGTACTCGGCGGTGGGGCCTTGAATAGCGTAATGGCGTTCATTTCCCAGGCTCTCGAGTATATGCGCCTTGAGCAGCGCCTGTACGGGAGCCTCATTTTGCGGCAGGGTCAAAACACTGGCTCCCTGCAAAAAGAACTCTCGTAACAAGGCCCGCTCGGCCGGATCCAACAACTTCACCTTAGCTTCAATCATTTCGTTGATTCGGCGCTCACTTAAACGGCTTATCGCTTCATCCAACAAAAAGTTGACAGCCAGAGCGCCGATATAGGCCAAAGCCAGTAGCAATGTCAGGCCAATATAGTGGGCATTGGTATCTACCCAGGATTCCAAATGCAACAGAGCCAGCAAGGACTTTGGCATAAACAGCAGCAATGTGGTTATCAGCAGCACCCACAGCGTCAGTTGCAATGCAGCGGCCTTGAATTTGCCCTCTTTCAATACCTCAAATTTCAGTCTCTTCATGGCTCTATCCAGCGTCAGAAAATTGTCCCAACCTCTAATCAAGCAAAACCAATGCCAAATTCATTCAAAGCACCTCGGCTTAATATAACGACAAAAAAACCGCGAAAGTCAGATGCGAAGCTATGCTTAAAGCTATCCACAGTAAGCACTTAAGATAGTTGATATTAATGCCAGGTTTTATACAGCAGCTCATCAGTAGTCCCATCGGCCGCAGGCTGACTCTGGCTATTATCCTGTTCAGCTCTCTGATCACTCTGGTAACCACAGGTTTGCAGTTGGTTTCCGATTACAAGGGGGACATTGGTCGAATCAACGATGAGTTTGCCAATATTGAAAGGGCTAACCTGGATGTGTTGGCAGCAAGTATCTGGGTAATAGATGAGAAACTTATCAATACTCAACTCAACGGTCTCAACCAACTGCCGGATACCAGCTATGTCGTCATAAAAGATGACAGCGGCAAAGAATGGACCGCCGGCGAATCCCGAGACAGAGGTGTAATAGAGAAGCGTTTTCCTTTGGTGCACAAGACCAGCAGCCAGAATTACAATGTCGGCGAGCTGAGGGTGCAGGCCGACCTCTCCAAAATCTACGACAGATTGGTGAATAAAGCCTTACTGATACTAGTGACCAATGGTATCAAGACCTTTCTGGTGGCTGGCTTCATTCTCTATCTGGTTTGGGCCAGCATTACCCGGCATCTGTTGCAACTGAGTGTGTACTGCTCACAGCTCTATTTAGAGCAAGATTATCAACCACTGCAGTTTAAGCGCCGGGACAAACAGGATGAATTTACCCAGGTTGCCCTGGCCATCAATTTGATGCAGCAACAGCTGCGCGCCTCCTTCACACAGTTGAACCGCTCCCGCTACGAACTGCAAGAAGCCCTGAGCGACAGGGAAAGACTGCTAGAACTGGAACGCAGCTATAAAGATGAGCTGGCAAGGCAGGTCAAAGAACAGACCAAAGAACTTGAACAGTCGTTGTTGGTGTTGGAACGGGCTCAACAGGTGATGGTCGAACAGCAGAAAATGGCCGCGCTCGGCGGTCTGGTATCCGGCATCGCCCATGAGATAAACACCCCGATAGGTATCTGCCTCACCGCTGCCAGTAGTCAGCTGCAGCATATCAATGAATTGGTTGAGCTATTACAAAACGATAGCGCTACGCTGGAAGAGCTCAATGCCATTCTCAACGAGTATCAACAAAGCTGTGAACTGATCATCAGTAATATTACCCGCGCCAGTAACTTGATCCAGAAGTTCAAGACGATTGCTGCCGAGCAAGGCAATGACGTGCACGAACAGATGCCGCTACCCCAGGTATTGCAGGAATTTGCCGATGCTGTAGCGCTATCTTTCAAGCAACTAAAGGTAGATGTGGAGATTCAGGTCGAGGCCGATCTTTGGCTTACCAGCAGCCACAGCCTGCTGAAACAGATAGTGACCAACATACTTTCCAACGCCTATGCTCACGCATTTGAGGGTAATTCCGACCATAAGATCCGCATCAGCGCACAACCACAGGGTCAAGAACTACAGCTGGATATCGAAGACAATGGCAAGGGAATCGCCCCCGAGATTGCCGGCCAGATCTTTGAGCCCTTCTTTACCACCAGTAGACGAACCGGCGCCACCGGGCTTGGATTGGCAGCGGCCTTCAATGCCGCCACACAGCTGAAGGGCAATATCACCCTTGTCAATAACTCCAGTCTCGGCGGCGCTCACTTTCGGGTTCGCTTCCCGGCTGTGATAGAGTCCCGCCCCGTCGAGGATGACAGGGTGGAACTCTTTATTTAGGTTACTCGGCGTATCTCTGGGTCGTTAACCTGGCGATATTGATGATCACCTCTACCGCCTTTTCCATTGACTCAAGGCAAACATACTCATGTTTGCCATGAAAGTTGTGGCCGCCGGCAAAAAGATTGGGACAAGGCAGTCCCTTCCAGGACAATTGCGCGCCGTCAGTGCCGCCGCGGATAGGTTTGATATCCGGAGTGATGTTTGCCATCTCCATCGCCTGACAGGCAATATCTGTCACATGAGGCACAGGCAAGATGCAGTCCTTCATATTGTAATAGCTGTCGCTGATACAGATCTCCAGACTACCGGCCTGCAGCTCAGCATTGCATTTAGCCACAGATTCTTGCAGCCAGGTTTTACGTTGCTCAAACTGAGCGCGGTCAAAGTCCCTTATCAGGTATACCAAGCTGGCTTCTTCTGTTTGGCCTTCCATGGATAACAGGTGGAAAAAGCCCTGATAACCTTGGCTGGTCTCTGGCGCATCATTGAGTGGCATTCTGGCATGGAACCTGGCAGCCATGGTCAAGGCATTGACCATCACCCCATAGGCACTGCCGGGATGGCAATTATTGCCCCTGGCGGTTATCACCGCAGTGGCGGCATTGAAGTTTTCATATTGAAGTTCGCCAACTGCGCCACCATCGACGGTATAGGCCCAGTCTGCGCCGAAACGCTCGAGCTCCAAACCATCAGTACCTCGGCCTATCTCCTCATCGGGTGTAAAACAGAGATTGATCTCACCATGGGGGATTTCAGGGTGCTGCAATAGATAGTGTAGTGCCGTGACAATTTCGGCGATACCTGCCTTGTCGTCAGCCCCCAATAGCGTAGTACCATCGGCAGTGATCAGTGTTTTATTGAGATAGTTCAGCAACGAAGGAAACTGCTCAGGACTAAGCTCTTCCCCCTGCTCCAGTTCAATAACTTGTCCTTGATAGTCAGCTATCACCCGAGGTTTGACCCCGGCACCGGAGTAATCCGCCGCCGTATCCATATGAGCCAGAAAGCCAATTGCCGGTACCTTGGCAGTATTCGCCGGTAACTTGGCATAAAGGCAGCATGATTCACTGAGAAAGACATCATCAAATCCCAACTCGAGCAGTTCTTGTTGCAACTGTTTGGCGAAGGCCACCTGGCCTTGAGAACTGGGAACAGACTGGGAACTCGGATCAGCTTGTGTATCCTGTTTGACATACCGCAGGAAACGATTGAGCAGCGCTTGTCGCATAAGCTTAATATCTGTAGCGAAAAAGTGTCTGGATTCTAACAACCCAGACACTTGCCACATTAGACTCAGATCATGTTTTGTGCTGTTTATTCAGCCTTGGTATTGCCGCCGGGAGTATTGGCTTCTTGCGCCAAGCGCGCCAAAACCCGGCTTGCTGCCACAAAGCCAAAGCTGCCGGTCACCATGGTCACGGCACCAAACCCTGAGGAGCAATCCATTCTCATGCTACCTTGGGCACCAGCCTTGGTGGAACAAACACTACCATCGGTCTGAGGATACTTGAGGTGTTCACTGGAAAACACGGCATCAACGGCAAAACGCCGTTGTGGATTCTTGCTAAAACCATACTCTTTACGCAGCAAGTTGCGTACCTTGGCCAGCAATGGATCCTGAAAGGTTTTGGCCAGATCCGTTTGCTGGATCTGGGTTGGATCTGTCTGACCACCGGCACCGCCGATAGTCACCAACTTAATCTTATTCCGCTTGCACCAAGCGATTAAAGCCGCCTTGGGCTTTACCGCATCTATGCAGTCCACCACAAAATCTATGCCCTTGTCCTGTGCCAGATACTGGCTCAGATTGTCTACCGCAATAAAATCTTCTATTTCATCCACCCGGCACAATGGATTAATCGCCTTAATCCGCTGCGCCATTACGGCGACCTTGGACTCGCCTATAGTGTCTGCCAGAGCATGGATCTGACGGTTGGTATTGGTGACACACACATCGTCGAGATCCATCAGGCTGATATGCCCTATTCCACTACGTGCCAAAGCTTCGGCGACCCAAGTGCCGACGCCACCTATACCTATTACCATCACATGAGCCTTGGAAAAGGCCGCCAGTGCAGCAACACCATATAAACGAGCAATGCCACCGAAACGCTGTTGGTAGGCTTCGAACTCCAACAGCTCTGAGTCTATATCTTGCATAACTTGGTTCCCAATTGTCTTCGGCGGCATTTTAGCCGAATACCCAAGTATCCCCAAGCCAAGGGGGTAACAGAATCAAAGTCTCTCTGTCATAAAGCGTATTTAACCGGCGCTTGCAGAGACCAGCGTCGACTTGCCAGGGACTGGCTTGGCGGTTTAAATGAGAACCAGAGCACATAAATGTCATTTTTGTGCTGAAAAATTTCACTTTTATTAAAACTTCATCTATCACTAATTTACATTTTGTTTTATTAAAAATAACCAACAGATACAGTCCTTCATACTGCAAAATTATCTTTTTATAGCGAAAAGATCATTGTGTTGATTTTGTGAACAATGGCTATTGATTAGTTTTTGAACCAAATGGACATTTTTGTCACAGATTGATGCTTTTCCTGACGAAACGGGGCAAAAAGTTTGATCTGGGCCACAATCTTGAAGAAACAAAACTGTAAGAATCAGCGCAGCTTTGTGACGGACAGGATGTCCGCTGCAAATCCAGGAACACTCGTTTGTTAAATAACCATAAATACATGGATTAGAACTCAGGTTCTAGGGAGCACAACACATGAAGAAGACCCTTATCTCTGCGTCAGTAGCAACAGTTCTGGCCGCAGCCTCTTTCGGTGCGCTGGCTGATGGCCCAACTCTGTATGGCCGTTTGGATCTGTCTGTAACCAACACTGACACAGGTGCCACTCTGCAAAAAGGTACCAACGATCTAGAATATGGTAAAAGTGGTACCTACATTGAGAACAACTTCTCAAACCTGGGCGTAAAAGGTTCCGAGAAACTGACTGATGGTGTAGACATCATCTATCAGATGGAATTCCAGGTAGAAAACACTTCAGGTACAGGCGATACTTTCAAAGCCCGTAACACTTACCTGGGTGCCAAGACCAATTTCGGTACATTCCTGGTCGGACGTAACGACACAGTATTCAAGCAAGCTGAAGGCGGCGTTGACGCATTCGGTAACACCAACGCGGATATCGACCGTTTGGTTGGTGGCCAAGTTCGTAGCGGTGACGGTGTTTGGTACTACTCACCAAAGATCGCTGACCTGATCACTCTGAACGCCACTTACCTGATGGAAGACAACCAGGACGCACCTGTTGTTGGCGGAGTCGAACTTGAAAAAGACGACATGTATGCTCTGAGCGCCACCCTCGGTGACAAGAAGCTGAAGGCTCAGAACTACTATGCAGCCATCGCCTACAACAAAGGCATCGGCAACATCGACGCATACCGCGCCGTAGGTCAAGTTAAGCTGGGCGACTTCAAAATCGGTGGTCTGTTCCAGAACTCCGAAAGCATTGCTGACGGTGCTGACGACGACAACACTTACTTCGTCAACGTAGTTTACAACCTGAACGGTGTAAACCTGAAGCTGCAATACGGCTATGACGAAGCTGGTTTCGGTAATTACTTCAAGAATGTTCCAGTTGACAACATTAATACTGTCAACAAAATCAAGAATGACGTTGAAGTTACCAACATCACTGTCGGTGCCGACTACCGCGTAGCCAAGTCAACTCTGGTATATGGTCACTATGCTCACTATGAAGGTGAGTTCAAAGACTCTAGCGGTGCTAAGTTTGACCTGGAAGACGACAACGTATTCACCGTGGGTGTACGTTACGACTTCTAATCTCTGTTGAGATAGTTGTTGAACTAAAGGCGACCTCAGGGTCGCCTTTTTGTTTATCGAGCTTATAACCAAGCGCCAAGCGCTGTTCACGCCTTCAACGCTTATCTTCGCCAGAAAAACTTATTTACGTTTCAAAAGATAAGCACTCTCGTTGAGCCACGGCACCTCTTTGGCAATGAACCTGGGGTTATCGGCCAACACATCGGCTTGCTCCAGCAGAGTGACCTCAAACCACTGGCTCATATGCTCCCTTATCCACTCCCGGGTCACACTGAATGGCGGCCCCTTGAGCATATCCTGAGGGTATTCCAGAGTGATCAACAGGCCACAACAACCACTCGGTAACAAGGAAGCCAGCTTGGCGGCATATTGCAAACGCATCTCCTCAGGCCAGGCGATTAACGCTGCCCTATCGTAGAAGGCACCTACCGACGCCAATTGCTGAGCCTGCAATGCAAAGAGATCTCCCTGCAGCAAAGTCATCTGCTCACTGGAGAACGCCTGCAGTTCGCCAAAGGCTTTCTGTTGATACGCAAGGCGATTCTCTTCAAAGAACTGCCTTACCGCCAACTCACTCAGTTCACAGCCGAGCAGATCATGGCCCTTCTCGGCCAAATAACACATGTCCAAAGACTTGCCACAAAGTGGAACAAAAACCTGCTCATTGCCCCTAAGCGCGAGTGTGGACCAGTACTTTACCAAGAAGGGGTTAATATCCTGCTGGTGAAAACCTATCTGCTGTTTGTGCCAGCGTTCATGCCAGAATCCGGGTTCCATCTATCCATCCTGTTCATCAGAAAATCTTGATACTCTAGCGACTCGAGTAACAGATGCAAAGTCCAACAGGTGTAAAATAATAGTCTCAGATAAAAGAATAGCCTCACAGTTTCAGACTGAAAGACGCACCAATACTCAGCTTGAGTGAATTGATGAGGAGCAGAGTTGGCTACCCACTTCCCCCGACTCACTCTGTCTGTTCGCCATCAAGAACGCCGCCCTTTCCCCAAATGACCAAGATCATTTTGAAAGCTCTGGGGCCAATCAAAAAAGGCGCAAATAGAATTTAAAAGCCCAAGAATGAATTCTCTCGCAGCGGGCTGGGTTTAAAGAATGAAAAGATTTTTTAAACAGTGAGTTAATTCACTTCCCTTTTATAAAGGCCATGCCAGAATAGCCGCCATATCCGAGTATTGTGTTGTTTCGGTGACAATCATGTCCAGCTCTCTCAAGGGAAACGCTCTGGCGGCCTTCTCTTTCGTACTTTGGGGAATATTACCCCTCTACTATCAATTGCTGCCGGATGCGGCCATCTTTGAGTTGCTGGCCTTCAGGGTCATCTGGTCTGTGCCCTTTATGCTGCTGGTCTTTGTCCTGCTCAGACGACCATTACCAGCCTTTGGCGCGCTGTGGCGCGATAAACGCTCATTGCTGCTGTGCTTTGCCGCCGGGCTTATTATGTGTATCTCCTGGGTCAGCTTCACCTGGGCCCTGACCCATGGTCAGGTACTGGCGGCCAGCCTGGGATTCTTTATCAACCCTCTGTTTGCCATCGCTCTGGGGGTACTGTTCCTCGGCGACAAGCTGAGTAAGGCGCAACTGGCCGCGGTGGTGCTGGCCATTGCCGGTATCGGCTGGCAGGTATATCAATACGGCAGCCTGCCCTGGTTGTCTCTGGTGATGGGCAGCTTTTTTGCCCTCTACGGGCTGCTGAAAAAGTTTATTCGCTTTGACTCCTTCACCTCGGTTACCCTGGAGGCTCTGCTGCTGACCCCCTTTGCTTTGGGCTACCTCTGTTATCTGCTGGCCACAGAGCAAAGCGCCGCACTGGCTGGCGGCAGCGAAGGCATTATGCTCTATATCGGTTCGGCGCCCGTGACGCTGGCGCCGCTGATCCTATTCAGCCTGGCGCTGAGATACACGAGTCTGTCCATGGTGGGTTTGCTGCAATACATTGAGCCCAGCCTGCAATTTTTGCTGGCGGTGGTTATCTTTGGAGAGGTGTTTGACGAGGTGAAACTGGTGAGTTTCTCCCTCATCTGGGCCGGACTGCTGCTGTGCTCGCTGGAGGCCTTGCCCGGCCTGCGTCGCAGCTTAAAGCGAGTCTAACTTCCAGGCGCGGGTCATCTCACGCTTGCCCAGGGCTCCCGGGTAAGCTTGTACCTGAAAACCGGCGGCCTTGAGATCTCGCTTGAACTGGCCATTGGCGCAGTAAGACACCAATAAGCCGCCCTGCTCCAGCAACCCATAGCACTTTTTGAAGTTATCCAGCGCCCATACATCCGGCTGCTTGCTGGGGGCGAAGGCATCGTAATACACCAAGTTGAAGGGTTCGCCCTGCCACTCGAGCTGCTCCAGTTTGCCCTTGACCTTACGCAGCACAAAACCCGGCATGATTTCCACATCCTGATCCCAGGGGGCGGCGTGCAAGGCATCGAACAGCGGCGCATACCAGCCGGGCAGCATGCCCTTGTAGTTCAGCCCTTCAATCAGCTCGGCGGACAAGGGATAGGGCTCTATAGTGACATAGCGCACCGGCAACGGCGCCAAGCCACTGTGCTGACGCGCCTTTGTCAGCTCCAGCACCTTACCCAGGGTCATGAGGGCATTGAGCCCGGTGCCAAAGCCCACTTCCAGAATCGCCAGATGGTCAAAGTCCTGCAACATCTGCTCGAGCCCGGCGTGGATAAACACATAACGGGATTCGGCCAACGCCCCCTTGTGGGAGTGGTAGGTCTCATTGAGCTCGGCATTAAATAGAGTGTGTGACCCGTCTTCGGTCAGCTGCAGACTTACGTGTTTCATCTCGACTCTTAATCATCTGTGCGGGGAAAACCGGGGCGCTCGCCCCGGTGACGGGCAATTATCCCAGAAAGGCGATAACTGCCGCAAGCCAATTACCCTTGGCGCTCCAGCACCTGCTGTACCACGGCCTTGAGGGTGGCATAGTCGATATAGCCGGGGATCACTTCATCACCTATGAGCAGTGTCGGCGTACCGCCAAAGCCCAGTTCAGAGAAGACTCTCACATTGGTATGCATCAACTCGTCGGCGCGGCCGCTGGGCTTGAGGTATTGTTCAGTGCCCGTGGCCTTGGCGACCTGCTGCAGTGAATTCTCTGTGTGCATACCATTTTTGGCCATCAAGAGTTCATGTACCCGGGGGAAATCCTTGCGATCCTGCTGCCAGACTTCGAGGGCAAAGCCGCCGGAGGAAAGCTCAGTGCCCTGGGCCTTTATCTGCCTCAATGGCACAAACACATTGACCACCTGCAAGTTTGGAAACTCCTTTAAAAGCTTGGCAAATTCCAGTTCCATCCGCTTACAGTAGGGGCAGTTATAGTCGGTAAAAACCACCAGCTGTAACTCGGGCTTACTGCTGCCCATAGTCGGCATCTGCGGGTTGTTGAACAACCAGTCCTTGTGCTTGGCCAGCGCTTGCTGCTGCAACTGCCGCTGCTCCACATAAGACTCTATGCTGCCGAGCACGCCGGGAATGATCTCCGGATGCTTGACCAAAATGTTGCGGATCTGCCCCAGTTGCTGTTCCTCTTGTTGGCTCAGCTGCTGCTCTGCCGCCTGTAAACTGCCGCTGGCCGCCAGCAGCCAGGCACTCAATACTATCCAATACTTCATCTTGTTATTCCTCAAATTAAATTCATTTTTGTCAGCCAGAGTCGCAGCCAGATCCCCGGCCAACTTGTGACTCCTGTGGTGCTGCTGCGGATTTCGCCCTGATAGATAAACAAAAGCGTCGGTGTCGCCGACACTCCAAGGGAGCGCGCCAAGGCGCCGCTGGGATCATTGACCACCTCAAAGCCATAACCCTTGTTTTGCAGGTACTGCTTGACCTGGGTGTTATTGCCCGACTGCAGCGCCACGGTCACCACCTGTTCGCGGTCACTGAAACCATCGACAGTGCCGGACACCAAGGGGCAGACGCCACACCAACTGGCCCAGTAGTACAAAATAACCGGGCGCTCCATACTCATGGCGGCGATATCCAGTTGGCTGCCGACCAGGCTCTGAACCGTTTGCAGTGGCAAGGTTTCCGGCATCTCGCGGCTGCGAAAAGCATCGAGGGCAATACTCACCACCAGAATGAATAGCCCATAGCCAAGCAGGGTCTTGAGCCATTGAAGCCCCTTGTGGGCCGGTTTATTTTTCTGGGTCATTGTCTGCTCTCCGCTTCGGCCAAGGCCGCCAATACCCCATCGCTACTGAGAATTACCGGTAATGGATTACCGGCGGGGGTTCCCGGGCCATAGACCTGATTAAAAGGCACCCCAAAGCGGCCATTGGCCTTGAGGTAGGCGGTAATTTCCTCGCTGGGTTTGGTCCAGTCACCACGCATCAGCAGCACTCTGTCATCGCCAAGGGCATCATAAACAGGGTTTTGCAGCAGCACTCCCACCTTGTTGGCCTGACAGGTAATGCACCAGTCGGCCGTGACATCGACAAACACTGTCTTGCCCTCATCGACCGCCTGTTTAAGCTGCACTAAATTCAGCGGTTGCCAATGGTGATCCGAAGGCAAAGGGCTAACCCAGGCATCCCGTGTCAGATAACCTACCCCGAGCGCCAGGCTGGCAAACAGAAAACTGCCGCCAATGGCATACACCATTACCTGAGTGCCGTAACGCTTGCCCAGCAGTCCCAGTGTCAGCAGCAACATCAAGGCGCCCAGCCCCAAGATGACCGCAACGGAGAAGAAGCTTTGCAGCAGACTCAGTAGCCAGAGACAGGTTGCCAGCATCATCAGCGCGAACACAGGCTTGACCCAGTTCATCCAGCGCCCGGGCTTGGGTAAACGCTGCGCCAACGCCGGCCACAACGCCAGCATCAACCAGGGCAAGGCCATTCCCAGCCCCATGGCGCTAAAGAGGGCAAACAGCATGGGGTAGTCGGCGCCGAGAGCGAAAGCCACCGCAGTACCGAGAAACGGCGCGGTACATGGCGTAGCCAGCAGTGTAGCCAGCATCCCCTGCAACAAGTGGCCGAGGCGCGAATCATCACCGGCACCGGCCAGGCGGGTTTGCCACTTGGAAGGCAGGTTGATTTCAAACACCCCCAGCAGATTGAGGCCGAAGCCCCAGGTCAGCAGCACCATAAAGCCGATAAACCAGGGCTGCTGGAACTGTATCCCCCAGCCCAGCGACTGACCGGACAACTTCAGCAAGCTAAGACCGGCGGCAATCAACCAGAATGACAGCAAAATACCCAGTGCCGAAGCCATAAAATGGCCGCGAACCTGACTGCGACTGCCCTGGCTGCTCATCATGACCCCGTGCACCTTCATGCCCAGCACAGGCAATACGCAAGGCATGATGTTGAGAATAAGGCCACCGGCCAGCGCCATCAGAAACAGGCTCCACAGCGGCAGGCTCGGCTGCGGCTTGGCAACATGCCCTGTGGCGATGGCGCCGCTCAGTTCGGCCGAAAGGTGTGTGTCGGCCAGGTGAATCAGCAGCGGCTTGCCCTCCAGCTCCGGCGTTCCCAGCCAATGTTTGACCCCGAAAGTGGCGGTCAGCCGTTTGCCATCTGTCTGGATCTGCGGCCGGGAGAAGATCAGCTCACTGACTGTCTCATCCTCGCCGAACAGAAACAGATCTGCCTGCTGCCAGGGGCTAGCAGCCTCTATGGCCAGTTGCAGCAACTGCTGTTTTTCATCCCAGACAATCGACTGCAAGACCGCGCCGCCATTGCCCTGTGGCACCCTGGCCATCGCCTCGCCCCACTGGTGCAAAAAGCCATCATCGGCCTTAAGCCCGGCGGCCTGACCGCTCAGCTCCACAGGGTAATCGGTCAACACACAGACATTGGTGCAGGAAGACAGGGTCAGGGTGCCCTTGAGCCGAAACGGCTGCCCGGGATCCTTGAGGCGAATAGTCAGTGGAAACAGGGTATCGCCCTTGTAACCCAGAGTTTCTATGCCCTGCAACACATAGCGCTGCGGCAACGGCCAGTGCCAGTCGACCGTGGCAATATTCTCCGAGGCGGACCAGTCCAGAGTCGGCGGGATCCCGCCTTCCCCCGGCGCGCGCCAGTAGGTTTTCCAGTCGCCGCTCAAGGCCACATCCAGCAAGGCGTTGAGCTCACCGACTTGGCCGGCATCAACATCGGCCAGTGTCAGTTGCACCTTAACCGGAGGATGATCCGGGTGCTTGAGCCAGCCACTGCTCAGCGGCTCTGCCAAGACTACTTGGCTGAGCAGCATCAGACATACCGCGAAGGCATGCCATATTCTTTTTAAATACATGAAATTAGCTCCAAAACAAAACATCAGAACCCGGTGTTAACCGGCAAAAGTTCAGGATGTTTTCATTCCAGATACACGCACAACACTGAGTGTCGCCTTCGTTTGGAGACTATGGGGTGGGAGAGATAAACACTGAAAGGTCGGGTACTGCCGAGCCAGTTGAGCAACAGCAGAAACAGCAACAGGGCAGTGAGTCCCAGTTGCAGTACCACAGGTTGCAGGTTCAGCATATGGGAAGACAGATGGCAGGGCTCTTCATTGAGCTGCGCCTTACCCGCATCATTGGCGTGAGTCGGCGCAGTATCAACGCCAATTTGCGTCAGTTGATGCTGAGCCTTGAGCGGGCAGGAGCCAAACAGCGAAAGCTGCTGACCAAAACAGAGCAGAATCACCAGCAGACTGATGATCAATGACACCATCGCCCTGTCTTTGAGGGAGAAGCGGTTAACACCGAGTGAAAACCCCATGCTGCACTTTGCTCTGTATGGCCCAAGAATGCCGATAGGGTTCCATGATTGACGACAAAGGTCAATCCTGAAACCGTTACTGTAACCAATCCTTGCTTGCCATCTGCGCCATTGGCAGGATAATTCCCCTACCAAGCCTCGGTTTTCGCCCCCAGATGCAGCTTAAACCTCTTACCCAAGGCAGATACTCCCAGGAGTGGCAATCAGACTTCCCTCCGGTGGAGCGGGTACTGCTCAGTTGCGTCAGCGAGCAGCGCCGCTTTGCGCCGGGCGCTTCGATATGGATGCCAAACTCAAGCTGTGGATCTCAGGCAAGCCAGAGCCCTGGTCAAAGAGCGCCAGCGCGGCACTGATCTGGCGAATGAGTGCCAACTGACTGCAACAATAAAGACTTGAGCGAACACGCCGACCGACCCTGCCAATCTAATAATGGAAAAGTAAAAAAGATTGGTGATCAGGTGTCAGTTGTTCATTTTGGCGTGAGCTCCAATAAGTGAGGATGGCGGAATTATAACCGTCTGAGACAACAAAAATCCAACTTGTCCCCTTTGGGGGTTTGTCCTTTGGGATAAGAGTGCGGATCAAAACTAAACAGGATGCTAGAGCAGTCTATGACTCAACTAAATATCATTGTTCCTTCTGACTTCTATTGACTAAATATCCTCAATAGCGGATATTTAGTCACTTATACCCTAATAGGTATAAAGCAGTATTTATCCCCTGATAGGTATAAATCAGCATTTATCCCAATAAAGGGATAAATGCAGGCTAATCCTCTAGTGGGGATATGAGATAACTTTAAAATTCATCTCTAATCATTGAGGGCTGGAACTAATGATATATAGTCCAAAGCAACTCGCAGATATGATGCTACTGATACGCCAAAAGAATGGCTGGACTCAGTCAGAGTTAGCGAAAAAAGTCGGTATAAAGCAAGCGACGATCTCGAACTTCGAGAACAACCCCAACAAAACAACGCTTTCTACCTTCTTTAAGCTTGTACAAGCTATGGATCTAACATTGAGTATCCAAGAAAAAACACAGCTGACTTCGCTAAATGAAAATGATGATGAGAGTTGGTAATGCAAAAGCTAATAGCATACATGAATGGTGAACTTGTTGGCACCTTGGCGAAGCATAAGAACGGCGCTCACACTTTTCAATATAATAAGGACTGGATAACCAATGCGAAGACTCGCCCACTGTCACTGTCTTTAAAGCTTCAATTACCGACTATCACTTCCGATGCCGTTATCAACTATTTTGACAATCTCTTACCAGACAGCCCACAAGTCAGAGATAGGATCGTTGCAAGGTACAAAGCCTCATCCAAACAACCATTTGATCTCTTAAAAGCAATCGGAAAGGATAGTGTTGGTGCAATTGCATTACTTCCTCCCGAACACCCCTATAAAAAAGAGCCACTCAGCTACGAAGTATTGGATGACAAGAAACTAGAGGCGATTCTTTCTGCATACAAGTCTGATATTCCCCTCGGGATGCTCAAAGAGGAAGAAGACTTTAGGATCTCAGTGGCAGGTGCTCAAGAGAAAACTGCACTCTTATTCGTTGATGGACAATGGTGTATCCCGAAAGGAAACACCCCAACCACTCACATTATCAAGCTGCCAATAGGCGAAATACAACAAGCTAACGCGACACTGGATCTCAAAGATAGCGTAGAAAATGAATATCTTTGCATTGAGCTAGCTAAAGCTCTGGGATTCGCAGTTCCCAGCGTCAATATAATCAAAACAGACAACCTTAAAGCTTTAGCTGTAGAACGATTTGATCGACGCAGGACAAAAGACAGAGCAGGCTTGCTACGCTTACCTCAAGAAGATATTTGCCAAGTGTTTGGTATGCCATCATCCATCAAATATGAATCTCAAGGTGGCCCAGGTATAGCACAGATCATGGAGTTATTAATGGGTTCAAGTAATGCACTTGAAGATCGATATAACTTCATGAGATTCCAGGTATTTCAATGGATCATTGGGGCTACGGATGGACATGCTAAAAACTTTTCTATCTATATTGATAAAGGAGGTAGCTATCGACTCACCCCATTCTACGACATTTTGTCTGCCTACCCATTGTTGGGAGGAAAAGGACTCAATATTAGACAACTTAAGCTCGCAATGGGGTTGAAAGCCACAAAAAGCAAGAAGTATGAAATCAATAAAATCCTGCCTCGTCACTTCTTAGATACTGCTAAAGCTGTGAATTTTAGTCAGGATAAGATGCAAAGAATAATGGATGAAATGAAAGGTGCGTTACCTGAGGCAATCTTACAAGTAAGGGCGAATCTACCGGAGGGTTTTCCAGAGCATATCTCCAACTCCATTTTTGAGAATGCCAAGAAAATAATTAAAAAAATCTAGCTATAAGATATTAATTTTAAATGCTATTTCCATAAGCGGATGCGGGTTAATGTCCTTTTGAAGTAAGATTTTCATTACCTGTGCCAATCTAAAAAAGGATGCCGCAGCATCCTTTTTATCAAGCCGTTAGCCGGAGCAACTTACTGCTGTTCGGCCGTCTGGTTTTCCGTGGTTTGCTTCAATAGCCGACTGGTCATGGTACCGGCGGTCATGGAGCCGGATACGTTCAAGGCGGTACGCGCCATATCAATCAGCGGCTCGATGGAGATCAGCAGCGCCACAATGGCCACCGGCAGTCCCATGGCAGGCAGGACAATTAACGCCGCAAATGTTGCGCCGCCACCGACACCGGCGATCCCGAAAGAACTGATAGTCACTATGGCAATCAAGGACAGCATGAAATGCAAGTCCAGTGGATCTATGCCCATGCTGGGCGCCACCATGACAGCCAACATCGCAGGATAGATACCGGCGCAGCCGTTCTGGCCGATAGTAGCGCCGAACGAGGCCGCCAGATTGGCAATGGCCGGCGGCACATTCAGCTGGGTCACCTGAGCCTCGACATTCAATGGAATAGTCGCCGCCGAACTGCGCGACGAGAAGGCAAAGGTCAGCACGGGCCAAATTTTACGGAAGTAGTCCAGCGGGCTGACGCCTACCATGGCCACCAGTATGCCGTGAACAACAAACATCAGCAGAATGGCGACGTAAGAGGCCAGAATAAAGCCCAACAAATTGAGCATATCGGCGCCGCTGGAAGAGGCGACCACCTTGGCCATCAGCGCGGCAATACCATAGGGAGTCAGCGCCATAATCATCTTCACCAGGCGCATAACAATCGCCTGTGCACCTTCAACAAAGGTCCGTATGGGCGATTCCAGTTGCTCTTTCTCATGCATCACCTTGCGGGCCGCTATCCCGAGGAGGATACCGAAAATCACCACGGCAATGATGGAAGTGGAACGGGCACCGGCCAGATCGGCAAAAGGATTTACCGGAATAAAGCTCAGCAGCATTTGCGGTACAGTCAGATCAGCAATCGAAGCCGCCTTGGTATCCAATACCGCCATTTGCGCCGTTTCCCGGCTACCGGCGATCAGCCCCTCGGCAGAAATCCCCGAGATGGAAGTGACCAGAATACCTATCAAAGCCGCTATGGCCGTGGTCGCCATCAGAATAAATATGGTCAGGGAGGAGATCTTGCCGAGCGAGCCGCCCTTATCCAACTTGACCACGGCCGCGACCATGGACACCAGTACCAGGGGCATAATCACCATCTTCAGCAATGCCACATAGCCACCGCCGACTATGGCAATCCAACTGAGCGTCTCTGCAGTGACCGGGCTGTCCACGCCGAAGTATGACTGCATCAGGAAACCATAGGCACTGCCGAGGATTAAGCCGATCAGCACCAGACGGGATAATTTGTGCTCTTTTTGCTGTTGGTGAAACAGAATAAACAGAACGCCGAGAAATACCGCAATGGCTGCGATAACTGCAATAGACATATGGAACCTTATACGGGAAACGGTATATAAAGAGAGAATCTACCGCATAATAAGCGCTAGTTTAAGCACGACAAAATATTAAGTTATTATTCTTTATAGCCTCTGATTATAAATGACCTGACTTAACCCCCACACAAAACGGCCAAATTTCACACGATACCGTACCAGCGCTAACAGAAAGTTACACAAAATAATCCCATCAAACCGTGCCCGGATAAGCTTGTTTTCATCATCCGGGGATATACTCCCGAGGCAGCCTTCGCTGCCAAATATAATAACTATCTGTATCTAAAGGAGACTTTCCGTGAAGAAGGTTGGAATTCTATTACTCTGCCTCTTGATGCCACTGGCATCGGCGTGGGCAGAGCCGGGCAAGCCCTTGTCGGTTGAGCTATTGTGGCAACTCAAGCGTATCGGTAACCCGGTAGTATCGCCCGGCGGCGAGCATATCATCGCCCCCGTGACCGAGTATGATGTCAAGGCCGACAAAGGGTCGACCCAACTTTGGTACTTTGATGCCGATGGCAAACATCAACGCCCACTGACTGCCGCCGGACTCAAGGTGAGCAACCCGGTATTTTCTCCCGATGGCAACACTCTGGCCTTTGTCAGCCAGCGCAATGAGGACGATGCCGGGCAGATCTATCTGCTGCCGATGAATGGCCCGGGTGAAGCCCAGCGGCTGACCGAGGTGCCTACCGGCGTGTACGGCATCAAATGGGTAGGTAACCATCTCTATTTCATCAGCAATATCTTCCCCGGGCAGGACTGGAAGCAGATGCAAGAGCAGCTGAAAGCCGACAAGGACAACAAGACCTCGGCCAAGCAGTGGAATGCTCTGCCCTATGCCCAGTTCGATCATTGGCTGGATGAACGCCGTCAGGCGCATGTGTTCCGAATTCCTGCCAAGGGCGGCGAGATAGAAGCCATTACTCAAACACTGGGCCATGAGCTGCCTCGTTCGAGTCAAAGCGCCGGCAGCTATGATGTGTCTGCCGATGAGAAACTGATCGCCTTCAACGCCTACGGCTCCGACAACCGGGTCGATCCCAAGCTGGATATCTTCCTCGGCAAGATAGGCGCAGACAAGGCAGAAAACCTGACACCGGACAACGAAGCGCCCGATAGCCGCCCAAGCTTCAGCCCTGACGGCAAGACGCTGGCCTTCACTCGCCAGAAGATCCCGGGTTTCTATGCCGACACCTCCAGGCTGATGCTGCTGGATATCCACAGCCGTAAGCTCAAGACCCTGACCGCCAATTGGGACAGATCTGTGTCTCAGTTCAGCTGGACGCCGGATGGTAAAGGCTTCTACGCCGCCATTGATGATGCCGCCACCAGCCGTATCTATCATATTGATGCCAAAAGCGGCAAAGTGAAGGCGATCACCAAGGACACCAACTATGGTCAGCCGCAGATAGGCAAGAAAGGCACCCTGATTGCCCTCAACGACAGCTTCCTTTATCCGGCGCGACTGCTGGCGATCAATCCCAAGAACGGTAAAGGCCAAAGGCTGGAGCAGTTCAATGATGAACTGCTCAAGGATGTGGATCTGGGCAGCTATGAGTCTGTGACCTACAAGGGTTACAACAACCAGGATATCCAGATGTGGGTGCACTACCCACCGGGTTTCGATCGCAGCAAGAAGTACCCGCTGTTTATGCTGGTACACGGCGGCCCACACAACGCTATCAGTGATGGTTTCCACTATCGCTGGAACGCCCAGACCTTTGCCTCCTGGGGTTATGTCACCGCCTGGCCCAATTTCCACGGTTCCAGCGGCTTCGGCCAGGAGTTTGCCGATGCCATCAACCCGGACTGGAAAAACAAGTCTCTGGATGATGTCCTCAAGGCAGCCGACTGGTTTGAACAAAAGAGCTGGATCGACAGCGATCGCATGGTGGCCGGTGGTGCCAGCTACGGCGGCTATCTGACCTCCATCATCCTCGGGCAGAAACATCCGTTCAAGGCGCTGTTGATCCATGCCGCCGTGTACGACATGTACTCCCAGATGGCTTCCGACTTCGCCGTGCACAGCACCCGCTTCGGCCATTACTGGGAAAAACCGGAGATCTACCAGTCGATTTCACCCCATTACTTTGCCGCCGGTTTCAATACACCGACCCTGGTGAGCCATGGTCAGCTGGACTACCGGGTGCCAGTGGGGCAAGGTTTTGAGTTGTTCCGCACCCTGCAAAGCCGTGGAGTGGAATCGCGGATGATTTATTTCCCCGATGAAAACCACTGGATCATGAAGCCCAACAACTCCATCTATTGGTATAACCAGGTCAAAGACTGGATGACCCATTATGCCGAGCCGGGCCCACGTTAATCGTCGATAATCGGCATCCAAGCAAGAAGGCGACTCAGGGTCGCCTTTTTTAGTGCCAAAAATGAGCCTAAATATAAGCTGCAACAACTAAGAGGCACCATCAATCCATCACTCAATAATTTTCCAAACTTCAAGATACTGTCATTCAAACAAGAAACCGCATAACAAGCGGTATTGCTGGCGACACTTTTTATCCTTGGGTACCATTGAACAATAAAGAAGCGCCTGGACATGCCGGCGCCAGGGAAAATGGATACCTGAATGGAATTGAGATACGCGTTGCTGTGCCTGTTTTTGCTACTAACCAGCCTAAAACTATTTGCATTAGAGCAGGTTAAGCTTCCCGTTATTAATATAGAACAAAACAGCGTCGCGCTCGAAAAGTTCAAAATCGGCTATTTTATTGATAACAGCCAGAACCTTGGCTTTGAGCAGGCACGCCAGAAACCTTTCGGCGTAACCGATAATGTCACCACTTTGGGTACCAACGCCAGGGTCACCTGGTTCAAGCTGATACTGCACAATAGACTCTCGCAGGAAAAGCCGCTGTTGTTGCACCTGCCCCATGCCTACCATGTGCAGCAAATCGACATCTATGAGGAAAGCGGCCAACAACTGCAGCGACACGAGCAGTTGGATCTCGAACAGGCCGCCGACAACCCACTTATGTATCGGGGCACAGTGGTCTACCCACTGACTCTGGCGCCAGATCAGATAACAACCTTGTATATTCGTAGCCACGCTTACTCCCATCAATGGTTTGCCATGACACTGATGGATGGAGAAAATTCGCGGCGCGCTCTGGTGAGTACTCACTATGATATTGCGATCATGGTGGGGATGTTGCTGGCGCTGGTGTTCTACAACTGCCTGCTGTATTTCGCCAGCAGCAAGAAAGAGAACATCTACTATTCGCTGTACCTAATCTCCGGTCTGGTGTGGATTGCCTTGTCCTATGGCCTAGTCGCCAGCGTGTTCAACGCCTACGGCTCGAACGTCTTCATGCTCAATCTGTCGCTGCTCACCATGCCGATTTTCCTGCTGCTGTTTATGACGGCTATCTTCGAAACCAGGCAGTTCTACCCCACAGAGCACAAGGTGTTGCAATTGTTGTTGTTGCTGCTATTTGCCATTCTGATTTGGGGGCTGTTTGATATCTCAGCGGCACTCAAACCCGCCAGCAGCCTGGCAGCACTCATGATGCTGGTGACCTTCTCTGTGAGTATCTCCCTCTATCGCAAGGGCAACCCCCTGGTGAAGTACTTTCTGGTGGGCCACAGCTTCTTCGTGATCTTCAACGGCATAGCCGTGCTCTTCTACAAGGGCTTGATCTCTCCGAGCTATCTCAGCAGCCACGGAGTCGGCATAGGCATTATGCTGGAAGCCCTCACCCTGGCGTTTATCATCTCCTATAGGATCAAAATTCTTGAGGATATTCGCGCCTCGCAGGAAGAGCTTAAACGCCAGGCGGCCACCGACCCTCTGACCAAACTCTATAACCGGCGCTATTTCTATTCCGAAGCCGACTATCAACTTAAGCTGGCCGGCCGCAATGGCGAGGCTATCTCTGTGCTTATTCTGGATATAGACAGTTTCAAGCAGATCAACGATAACTTTGGTCATCACTTGGGCGACAGAGTGATAGTCGCCCTGGCCAAATTATTGAAACAACACTGCCAAGGAGCCGAGATGGCGGCCCGCTTCGGCGGTGAAGAGTTCGTGATCTTGCTTCCGGGAGCCTCCCTAAGCCAAGCCTTGCAGCGAGCCGAGCAGCTGCGCCTCAATGTCGAAGCTATGCAGCTAACCGCCGACACGGGAGACAGGATAAGTTGCACCATAAGCTTGGGCGTGGCCGAGGTTGAAATTGCAACAGAATCGATAGAAGCGGCCGTAAAACGAGCCGACCGCGCACTATACCAAGCCAAAAACAGTGGCCGCAATCGGGTCGTCGCCAATTCAAGCGCTAGCGACCAAGGGTTAATTACCGACATTGAAATCAATCCAGGTCTTTAAGTGTTTGCAGCCCCAATTGCCGCATCTGCTGCTGGATCCAGTCGGCGCGGCGGTTCATGTAAGCACTAGGCGGATTGATTTGATATTGCCAGGGATTGGGTAACAAGGCGGCCAGCAAGGCCGCCTCGCGGGACGACAACTGAGCGGCGTTCTTATGAAAATAGTATTGCGCCGCCGCTTCAACGCCGTAGATCCCCGGGCCGAATTCAACAATATTCAGATACAACTCAAGGATCCTGGGCTTATCCAACACCAGCTCCAAAAGCAAGGTGAACCAGGCTTCAGCCCCCTTGCGAATAAAGCTACGCGAAGACCACATAAACAGGTTCTTGGCGGTTTGCTGGCTCAAGGTGCTGGCGCCTCTGAGGCGCTCCCCCTGAAGCTTATCTTCTATGGCAGTCTGAATCGCCTTGAGATCAAAACCGGAATGAAGGGCAAAACGCTGATCTTCACTGGCGATCACCGCCAGCTGCATATTGGCAGATATCTGAGTCAGCGGCTGCCACTGATGCTGCACCTGGCGCTGTACCTGTGTTACCGGCGCCGGTGGAAACCAATAGCGTTCAATACGCCAGCTCCACAGCGGTGGGTTAACAAACTTAAGGGCAATCACCATCAGCAGAGACAGTATCATCAGCCCCAACAACAGTTTTATCAGCCAGGCCGTCAGTCGCCTAAACCATCCCTTTTTCGCGGCCAAATTCGCTCCTGATAAATAAGCCCACCTGAAACTGAGTGCACTTGAAACTGAGTGCATCTGAAACTGAGTGCACCTGAAACTGAGTGAGCCAGGAAACCCTCTGTGAATAATAATTGAGTATTTTGCCAGGTGCGAACCCGGCCCAAAATTCCAATCTGTAAGCTTATCCGGCGCACCAGAGAAACTCAGCGGCCCTCATTTCCCCTTAGCCAAGCTCTAATACCCCTAGCTTATTAGTCAGCGCTCATGAGTCAGCGCCAAAGCGGCCGCACTCAAGAAAGCTCTGTACCGCCGCCAGCGTATCCTGATGCCAATGTATGGCCTTATGGCACAGGGGCAACACCAGCCAATCACTGGCATCATCACAACGGGTAGAAGCCAGGGGTACCCGGCCATCGGACTCGCCGTCAATCAAGGCGCCCAAGGGATCCTGAGTCCCACTGCCGGCGATGATCCCAAGATGAGCCCGGCTATCCATGCGCCAGCTTGCCCAGCGCTGCCCCGGCAGCAAAGATTGCAGCGGCTGAAATAGCCGGGAATATCCCGGAAGCTTATCGGCCAGGCTCGCCAGCGGTGAACCATCATGGGGCGTGGCAATAAACACACTGTGACCCAGATTGCCGGGCGGCTGCTCTGCCAGCAGTTGCCGGACGATTAAGCCTCCCATACTGTGAGCCACAAAGTGCACTCTGGGATACTGCTGCCATTTCTGCTCATCCAGCGCCTGGCGCAAGGTCACTACCGCTTGTTGCAGTGAGCCGAAACGGGTGGGTAATCTGGGGCACAGGATCCTGTATTGCCGAGCCAAGCCTTGGGCCAGAAACCCCATATCACGTTCATCTTTATTGAAGCCATGCACCAACACTACCAAGGCTTTGTTGCTATCTAGCATCAAGCAGGCTGACTCTTGAGCCACTGCTGAAATGCCTGTTTGGGCATAGCACCGGCCTGCTGGGCTATCATTCGGCCATTTTTGAACAGCATTATGGTCGGAATGGAGCGGATCCCATACTGGGCCGCCAGCGCTTGCTGAGCCTCGGTATCCAGCTTGCCGAACCGAAACTCCGGCTCCAGTTCGGCAGCGCTCTGCTCGAATATGGGAGCAAACTGTTTGCAGGGTCCACACCAGCCGGCCCAGAAATCCACCACCAACGGCAGCTCTGACTTATGGGCATGGTTGGCAAAGTTGGCATCAGTCAGTTCTACTGGAAGGCCTTGAAACAAAGGCTGCTTACAATGGCCGCACTTAGGGCCTTGAGACAGGCGTTCTTCCGGCACCCGGTTCATTCCAGCGCACTGGGGACATGCAATCAACATAGGATTCTCCTCTCAAGCGGCGTTATCGCCGCACACTGTAAAATAGGGGGACGATATTAAACCGATTCAAGTCAGATGAGGTCGCAACGCGGCCAATACCTGAGGATAATCGGCCTGATTATCCAAGGTCAGACTCAGATAGCCATCGCCGCGAAAAGCCCGGTCCAGCTCCAACAAGATATGGGTTTGCTTTCCGGCAGGTACCAGGGTGAGCTCCACTTCACGCAAAAGGCGGATCCCAAGCCCTGCGGGCACAAACTCCAACTCCTGATAGCAACCTGAACCACTGCGAAACCCAGAGGTGTTGATATAGCCTTGCTCGACATCGGCTTTTTTAAGGACAAAGCCCAACTCTTCCATGGCCTGCAGCAGGTGCAGCAACAGCTGGGTAGGCTGGATCTGCAGCAGATCCTGATCGCCCGGATCTATAGCGTAATCTATCGCCAGCCCGGTTTGCAGCCAGACCCGGCATTGATTGTTACGCACCGGCAACTCGGTAAATGGGGTCTCAGGATGCAACTGACCGATAAAAGGCAACTCTCTCACCTCTCCGGCCTGAAGTTCAAAGCCCTCGCTGATGCGCCAGCTGGCCAGACAATGATTGATAAAATGACTGCTGTCGCCATCACTGACCTTAACCCGAGTCATAAGGGCCAGCTCCAGGCCGGCAATACTCTGGCTTACCTCGCCGCCCTTGAGCACGATTCGGGCTTCGAAGGTTTGCCCTGGTTGCAGGTTGGCATTGAGTAAGCGGGTATCGACACTGGCGCCGCCAACGCCAACTGCAGCGAGCAATTTCTTAAACATCCTCTGTTCCTGATTTACTTAAAAGGCCTTGCCGCATTTAAGCCCCTTTTCTTCGGCGAGTAAAGGGTGGGCGCATCGGCTGTAAATTCCCAAACCCAATAAGCAGGCAGCAACGAAATCATTCTGAGCCAGTTAAAAACCAAAAGCCGGCAAAATCATCGTCCTAATCAGGGATGGCGTAAACAGACTTCTGCCAAAATCGGTGTATGGTCGCTCGCCTGGGCATCCAGCTCAAACTGCGGCCGCAGCAGGTGCCTGTCATAAACCCGGTAATCCACCACTTCAGCCAGGCTATGCTGGCTACGGGCATCAAACTCCTGACTCAACAACAGATAGTCGATCACCCCGCCTTGAGAGCCGTGAAAATGGGTCACGGGCCGAGTCACTGTCACTCGCTCGCCACTTTGCTCAGAAGCTTCTCGCCAGAGCTGCCAGGCGTCAAACAGCTGAAAATGCGCCAGCTGCAGTTTCAGCCTTTCATCGGGCAGGCCGTAAAGGCCCGCGGCGCGAATATCCCCGTTATAGAGCTGCCCGACACCCACCAACAGCCCCTTGAGTTCACTGGAGTCTATGCCGGCGTTAAAATCCCCCATCAGTACCACAGCGTTGCCGCTTTGCTGGCGCCGCTTGAGTATCGCCTGATACAACAACATCGCCTCACTGCCACGCTGCAAAGTGGCTGACCAGCGGCCCAGCGCACTCTCGGCCAGCAGCCCGGCGGCACCTTGCTGCTCGACCGCGCCCTTGGGCAACTTATTGCGTGGTGATTTGAAATGCACCACATAGGTATCACAGTGGCCGATCCCAGGCAGCATCAAGGTGGCTCTCAATATCTGACGACTGCTTTGAAACTCATCCTTGAGCCCCAGTGAAAATGCCAGTTCGGCATCCAGCGCCACCGCCGCCAGGGAAACGATTGGATAACGGCTTGCCAGAGCTACTACACTCTTGCGGGCAATAAAGCCTTCTATGACCGGCGAATCCACCAGCGCAAAGTGGGCAAGACCGGCAGCCTGACACAATTCACGCAGCGGCTCGGGGCTGAATACCTCCTGCCAGCCCACCAGATCTGGCTGTGCTTGCTGCAGCCAGCGGGCTATCCAGTCGCACTTTTGTTGCCACTGTCCTTGGGTATAGATGTTGTTGAACTCATGAAACGCCAGCGGCGGCATGGCAAAATTGAACAGATTCAGGCTGGCGATACGGATATTGGAAGACATGAAAAGCGCTGCGGCTCCGGTAACCCTACTGAGTAATAGTGTTGATATTAAGCCGCTGCTGGGATTTGTCCAATAGCCCCCCAAAAAACAACTTCCCGGCTACCCATTCCCCCCAATGGCGCCCAATAGCACAACAAACAAACAACAAAAAGCCGCTATTTGTGGCTAAACAACCCTGTTTAACGCGCTTTTTCAATCTCCCGCTTGACTTGTTTGCTTGCAACCATACAATCGCCGCTTAATTAACCATACGGAGACCCACTGTGGACACACACATAGGTGACAGTAGATGCCCTGTCAGTCAGACAGGATTATTTGCCCGGCACTAGTCTGCAGCTTCGCAAACTACTGCCGAGCCTGGCAGTAGCGTATTAAAGAATCCTTTTTTCCGTTACTCCCCATAAAAACCTTGTTGAGCTTGACATGCTCACGTATGCCGCAGTGTTCTCCTGTGGCTGCAAACTAATGCAACCACAAAGGTTTTTACTTAGGACAGCCTTGCTGCCCCATCTACGACCTTGAGTGTTCCCCCACACAGGAGGAACAAACATGACACTCAGATATACCACTTGGCTGCTGGGCGGCCTGCTCTGGCACGGACAACTGCATGCCGGCATTCAGTTGCTGGAAGATCCCGACATCGCCACAGTAACTGAGCTGGCAATCGACTGGCAGCGGCAAACAGGCAACAACGACTTTGCCCTGGGGCTCAACCAAGCCGTCTTTGGCGGCGAATTGGCGCTGGAACTGCAAACAGACAACCGGGATGCCCCCTGGGACAGACATGAGAGCCGCGGCTGGCAGCTGGGCTACAAACAACCGCTGGCAACAAACGGCTTATCCCAGGTTCAGACTCAGGCTCTGGCACTGGAGCTGGGGCGTCATCACAGAGATGGCTGGCAGGGCCACGCCCTGGTCAGTAGCGATCTGCCGATTGCCACCCAGGGCTTCTTTGTGCGCAATAACTTAGGGCTGAGCCTGGAGTCGGGTGAAGGCCCGGCGATGATTTTTGGCCTGGGAGCCGGCTTCAAAGTACAGCAACACACCCTGCTATTTGAAAACCAGTATCTGGGCCAAGGCGACTATGGCTACCAGCTACTCTGGCAAAACCAACCCAACGCCCGTTGGCAGTGGCAACTGGGTTATGGCAATCAGTATGGCGGTGGCGCCCGCCAATTTGGCGCCGGCCTACAACTTTTCTTTTCTTGATAGCTCATTGGGAGAATGACCTATGAACAGCAACAACATCATACTCAACCTGCATCTGATCCTGACCAACAAAGACGCCAAGGCGATGCAGATGCTGGCATCTGAGCTTCATCCTGCGGACATAGCCGCCGTGCTGCCGACCTTCGACTGCCAGCAAACGGCCTCAATACTGACCCTGTGCCAGCCCAAAACCGCGGCGGCGCTGCTGCGGTATCTACCCCATCAGCAGCAAAAGCTGCTGGCAGAAGCGCTGGATCATCAAACCCTTGGGAAAATTATCATGGAGATGGCAGCGGACGAGCGCGCCGATCTCTACAACGAGTTGGAGATTGAGCAGCAGGCCCTGCTGCTGCCCACTCTGGCCAAGGCGGAGCGCGAGGATATGCGTACCCTGGCGGCCTATGATGACTCCAAGGTCGGCTCCATTATGACCTCTGACTATGCCCTGCTGCGGGTCAATCAAACCGCGGAAGAGGCCATAGACAGCCTGAGGAAAGTGGCCGCAGATCTGGAAACCATCTACCAGACCTATGTGGTGGATGAGCGCGGCCGCCTGATAGGCAATGTGTCGCTGCGTCAGCTCATCATCGCGCCGCCCAAGGCGTTGGTGAAAGAGTTTATGAAAGAGCAAACCATTGCCATAGAAGCGGAAGCCCTCAAAGAAGAAGCGGCGCAGATGATAGCCCACTATGACCTGCTGGCGCTGCCGGTAGTCAACGGCAAAGACCAACTGGTCGGCATAGTCACTTATGATGATGCCATGGATGTAGCCAGTGCCCAGGCCGATGCCGAATTCAACAAACACGGCGCCGTGGGTCAATTGGCCTGCTCTTTTAAGGAAGCCAGCATTGGCATGCTTTATCGTAAGCGAGTCTTTTGGCTGGTATTGCTGGTGTTCGGCAATGTGTTATCCGGCACTGGGATCGCCTACTTTGAAGATACCATCACAGCCTATGTTGCTCTGGTGTTCTTCTTGCCACTGCTCATCGGCAGCAGCGGCAACGCCGGTTCGCAGTCTGCCACCTTGATGGTCAGGGCACTGGCCACCGGGGAGGTCGTCCTCAAAGACTGGCTGTCGCTGCTAGGCAAAGAGCTGTTTGTGGCCGGTTTACTGGGTGCCACCATGGCGATTGCGGTATTTACCCTGGGTTATTGGCGTGGCGGCGATATCGCCCTGGTGGTCGCTCTGACCATGCAACTTGTGGTGATTATCGGCAGCCTGATAGGCATGTCCCTGCCCTTCTTGCTGAGCAAGTTCAAGTTGGATCCGGCCTCGGCCAGCGCGCCGCTGGTGACTTCGATAGCCGATATCATAGGTGTCATCGTCTACTTCAATGTCGCCACCGCTATTTTGGATTTTCCGCCTGTCAGTGGTTAATTGACCTTGGCATAACCTATGGAAACCTAGGTTATGCCAGAAAACGCCTTGTCATGGCTGAACAATTTCATCCAAACTCACCGTGGATCGGCTGGTAAAATGTAAGTCAATTATCAGCCAAGCAAGATCCCCGGCTTTCCATCCAAGGAGCGGGCAATGGCACGGCGCTCCTCTGCTTCAGTGAAATCTTTGCTCAGAATGCTGTCCACATAGAACCACTCGCTGACCACCTCTTCGCTGCTGAAGGTCAGCGTCATATAACCCCGGTTCAACAGGTTGGCGTATTTAAGGTCATCCACCAGCCCTACAACGGCCGCCTCTGTCGCCGGGATCTGCTCTGGTGGCAGGTTGAGGTAGTACTCAAGCCCAGGGGAGGAAACCGAACTGGTGGCAAACTCAACCCCAACCATGTTGCCATCTTTGTCCTTGAGATCATTGGCCCAGGCATTGTGGGTATCACCGGCAATCACCACCAGGTTTTTACCCGAGGCCCTGGCAGTGGCCAGCACAACTTCACGTTCATAGGCATAGCCATCCCAGGCATCCAGGTTGTAAGGAATCGACGGCAGTTGCAACAGTGCCAGCACTTCCGGCGTCAGTTTAGCTTGGTTGGCAGCCAGATAGGTCAGTTCCGCTTGGGTCAGTGTCGGATCGCCGGCCTGAGCACGAGCCGCCAACTGGGCCAATGCCGCCAACTCGGCAAACTGCGGAATAGACAGCTGCTGAGTGGCTATCGCCGCCGGCAACATCATCCGCCCCATCAGAATCTGCTGCCCCAAAAGCTGCCACTTGGCGCTGGATTGCAACAGTTTCCCCTGCAGCCACAGCAGTTGGGTCTGGCCCAGAAGCGTACGCTGAGTGTCGGTCACGTCGGCGAGAAACTGCTTATCGTTGAAAGCGCCGGTAGCCGGATCCAGATAGTTACCATAGTCCAACTGTTTATCACGGGCCAACACCCGGGTATCCAGCATATGCAGATCCAGCAGATCGCCGAAGCTGAAACTGCGGTAGATCTCTTCATGATTGCCCTCGCGCCATGGGCGGATAGGCAGCCATTCGAAGTAAGCCTGCAATGCCGCCTGTTTACGGGCATCGAAATCCCCTTCCCCTTGGTTATGGTTTTCGGCGCCATCCTTCCAGGTGTCGTTGGCCACTTCGTGATCGTCCCAGACGGTAATAAACGGCAGCTTGGCGTGCAGCTTCTGCAAACTGGCATCGCCGCGATACTGACCATAGCGGCTACGGTAATCGCTCAAGGACAGCAGCTCTCCCGCCGGCAACACCTCCCGGCCCAGCTCGGCGGCATGTTCACTGGCATAGCCACCACGGCCATATTCATAGATATAGTCGCCCAAGTGCAGCATGGCGTCGAGATCGTCCCGCTGCGCCGCCAGTTCATAGACATTGAAGTAACCGGCCGGGAAATTGGCGCAGGACATCACCGCCAGTTTAACCGAATCGACCGCGCCCTCGGGCAGGGTCTTGGTCATACCGACCGTGGATGTCTTGTCACCCGTCATAAAACGATAGAAGTAGCGGCTGCCGCTCTCCAGCCCTATGGCATCGACTTTAACCGTATAGTCACGCTCGGCATTGGTCACCATTTCACCTGTGGTCACCAAGTCGCTGAAGGCACCATCACGGGACACCTGCCAGGATACTCTGACATCCCCCGCCGTTTGCGGTGTAACCCGGGTCCAGATAATCACGGCATCCTGAGTGGGATCACCGCTGGCGACACCATGAAGAAAATCGGCGGCGACTGTATTGTCATCATTGTCACTGGAGCAGCCCATCAGGCCGTATGAAAGCACGGCAGCGCCAACACCTTTGGCTGAGAGGGCAATAAAGTCACGACGGGAGAAGTTACGGGTCATTGTTATTATTCCTTTAAAAACGCTTCATCATGCTGGTATGAGGTCGGATGTCCAGATTGTGAAGTCAAACTATTGCACAATTGTGACAAACAGGTAAATACCTATTGGTATTCAAATGAATTCAGTAAGTTAAATAAAATGATGCCCGCTTTAAGCCCCTTAACTTGCAGACATTGATAACAGGGGGCAAAATGCCTTACAGGACAGATAATTAGCCCTATCAGGGCCCTGCTGAAGGAACAAAACAATGAAAGTCAAAGACATCATGAGTACCCAGGTGGTGTGTATCAGTGATGGCGCCAGCGTCAAGGACGCCCACCAACTAATGCATTCCCGCGGCGTACGCCATCTGCCGGTGATCTCAGAAACCAGCGGCACTCTGGTTGGAATACTTACCCATAAGAAGATGATTGCCACAGTAGTCAATCTGCTGACCCGCTACGGCCAGGGGGCGCTGGAACGAAAGGAACGCGGCACCCTGATAGCCGATCTGATTGAAACCGACTTTGAACCACTCATGGCCGATGCGCCGCTGACTCAAGTGGTGGATTATTTTATTGCCAACAAGCATGGCTGTCTGCCGGTTGTGGACGAGCACAACAAGGTGCAGGGCATAATCACCTCTTCTGACTTCGTCAAACTGTGCCGGGAATTGCTCAAGGCCTGAATCCATCAAAAAAGCGTGCTTAAAGCACGCTTTTTTGGACAGAGCTTTGGTTCAAGCTGAATCTATTAAATGAACCAGGTCTTAGATCTTAATTCTTAGGCCTCTGGTTCTATCTTATTGATACTGCCCTTATAGCCGGTTTCATCCACCGCCTTTATCAACGCATCCATATCAAAGCCTTCAGGCACTATCACTCTGGCCTGTTGGGTCTTGAGCGAGGACTTGGCCTTAATCACGCCCTCTGTCTTGCGCAGCGCCTTGTTGATTACCGTGACACACAAAGGGCAGGTCATGCCTTTAACATCCAGGGTGACCACCAGATTGCCCGCCCAGGCAAACGGCGTGCACAGCAGCAGTAAAACCAGTAACAAGCTTCTCATTCAAACACCTCTAACAGCCAAGGTAATACAAAAGGGTAAAGTTGAAATGCCAATACCACAGGCACGGCCAGCCAGTAGAGCAGTAACATACTGGTACGGCTCATGGTCGCGGTGCACAGGGGCTTTTTGGAAAAATACAAACGCCAAAAGCCCAGGAGGATCAACAGAGTCGACAGCGCCAACATAGGCACTTGCAGCCAGCCCAGCTGTTCAACACCCGACAGCGAGGCCGCCGATACCCCAAACACCAGATAGATCAGCGGCCCAATACAGCACAGACTGGAGGCGACAGCGGCAACAACGGCGGCCGCCAGTGTCGCCAAAAAACCCTTAGAGCTGTTCTGTTGACTGGAAATCATAGGCGAAAACTTTAGGGTCATAATAGTTCACAGGGTCGCCATCCACTTCGGCATAAGGATAACCAAAGTTGTTCAGCGGCGTCTGCTCGGCCATGGGCGCCAGATCAAAGTCACGACCGAAGTTGAAACCAACCCAGTTCATTTCCCAGTTACCGAACAGATAGTCGTTGACCGCCTGCACATCGGGATCCTGGTGTTGCTTGTTCTCGGTCAAACGCATCTTGGTCACATCCGCAGGGTCGGCCGGCAACCAACCGTAACCCGCCAGATAGAACATGGCACGGCAGTGCTGACCACCACTGACCTTGGCCAGGCCATTGGCATCACTGCTACCGAAAGCTTTCTTGGAGTATTTGCCCATCTTAATAGCCTGTCCGACCCGGATCCCGAACATCTCCCGCGCCGGAATACCGGCGGCGCGAGCCAAGGCCACAAATACCGAGTTGATATCAGTACACTTACCCCCCAGTTTGCCGCTCTCGAGAATAGTGGCCACATCACCTGTGCCGCAGCCGATAACGTCATTGTCGCGGAACATATTGGCACTGACCCAGTTGTAGATAAGGCGGGCCTTTTTCAGCGGGTCGGTTTCCTTGCCAACAATCTTGTCTGCAGTCTGCTTCACTATTCCATCAATGGGCATATGCTTGGTGGGCAGCAGATAGCGCTCCACATCCACCGGGTACTGGATAGTTTTTGGGGCGCGATAATGCTCGAGTTCACCGTTTTTCAGCGGTTCCCAGTCGAGGGTTTCCAGCTCCATCACCAACTGCAGCTCCATCTTGCCTTTGGCATCAGGCCAGGTGGCAAACAGTGTCTTGGCACCATAACTGTTATCGGCAGTGATATAGGCGTCCTGGAAATTGCCTTTGAAGTTCAGCTTACGAACTTGCTGAAACTGAGTGTCTTCCACCAGCGGGATCCACAACTTGACCACGCCCTCTGAGCCCTCGGGTGCGATCAGTTGGTAATCTTGAGTCAGGGTGAAGTGTCTGCGGCCGTCAGCGGAATAATGCTCGACGGCCTTGGTCTTCGATGTGGCCGCCATCACAGGGCTGATGATACCGGCCGTCGACAAAATAGCCGCAGTTTTTAAAAAATTGCGTCTCTGCATTATTCAATTCCTTACGTTTGATTAACAGACGAGTCAATGAGGTGCCCGCTGGCGGGCCGAAGCATTATAAGTGGCGGCCCCTGGCACCGCAACAAAGCCGCAGACGCAAGGGCCGTGCAGCCAGAGTCATCAGTAAGGTGGAATAATAAGAAAAATTAACAAGTTTGCGAGACAAAACAACCATATTGGTCATCTTGTCTCGCCTTGAGTTTTACCAATGTAAAGCCGGTATGGCAGAGGGAAAAACCGGCGCCGGATCACATTCTTACCTGGGCTTATCTCAGCCCCACTTCCACGTCGCGGATAATGAAGTTACCCGAATAAAGCGGATGGGGTTCACCCAAAGGCTCCAGGGCAAAGAAGCGCTTGTGCTCTTCACTGAGCCCTTCGAAGCCACCTATCACCTGATAGAGCCAGCTTTCCGGATCCCAGGACAGCTGTTGCTGCTGCAGATATTCCAGCGCCGAAGTGTTGCGGCCCGAGTCAATGACGGCGCAGAAGTACTCATCCACTGCCTCTTTGAGCGGGTTATCCGGCATATCAAAGTCTTCCTGAGGACTAACCGCAACCGGCACGTCGTGCTCCTGCAACCTCTTGGGCAGATGGTCACGACTGATAGCCTTGATACGGGCCACCATCTCCATCAATTGCAGTTCCTGACCGCTGTTGTTCACATCCACAGATGCCGGTGCCAGCAAGGCCTCGGCATGATTGAACAGCACAGGCACCTGCTTGTGCGCCACATGGTCGGCCACCTGATAGTCGGGGTGCAAATCTGTATACAGCAACCAGCCTTTGAGCAAACGGGTACGACCGCGGATCTGCCTGAAGCGTCCCAGCAATTCCAGTAGCCGCCCCTGCACCACGCTCAGCTCCTGGGTGCAATCGCTGAGGGTATCCTGCAGCATGGTCACCAGCAGGCGGCGCAGCTCACGGATATCCCCGGCAATTTCGCCAAGCTCGGTAAACTCAAACAGCTCCAGGCCGTTAAGCAGTTCCGATACCTGGCTCTGGGCCAGCTCGTTTTCACGGATCTTGGCGTTAATTGAACCCACATAACCGAACTCGTTATTGATCCGGCCCCAGAGCACACGAATGGAGTAACGCAGGCTCTCGGTGAAGCTGAATACGTGTTCGGTCAAGTCCGCCAGATAGGCCTCGGCGGCGCTGTAATCCACGCTGGCGCGCGCCTCACGGTAGTGATTGGCCAAGGTCTTGATGGTGGCCAGGGCCGAACCGACGTTGGCGTTGATCTGGCGGTTACGCTCATCCTTGAGGCCCTCTTCCAGCAGGGCCCTGACATTACGCGACAACCTGAGCGGTTCGTCCGGCTCGGGACGCCAAAGAATACCGTTATCGGTAAGCTTCTTCAGCAGCGCAGGTTCCTGCTGGGTCTCATCCAAGCTACCGGAAAGATAGGCGTCCATCACCAGTTCGGCGTTACGCCCAAGCAGCCTCAGCAGCTTGACCCCGGCCTGATGCAGGTTGCTGCTCATATCAGATCCCTCTGGGTGGCGGTTTCAGCCTGAGCCTCCAGACTAAGGCCCTCGGTTTCATCGATAAAACGGATCACTTCGTAGAGGTAATCCAGCTTGCCGGTGGCGATATAGATCTGTTTTTCCGGATTCGGCCGCACCAGATAACCCAGCTCCTGCAAGCGCTTGAAAACCAGTTTGATCTGGCCATCGACACTGCTTGAGCTGGAGCCGAACAAGCGATACTGGCTCAGCTTGGCCAGTTGCTCGCGAAACGCCGGCGTATCCTCAATGCGGCTCTGCAATTCGGTAAGCCGCACCGCCGCGCCTTCGGTCAGAGGCGCGTCCTGGCCGCTGGCTTCCTGCACCAACACCAACCATTCCACCATGGGGATCAACGCCTGGCAGATATCGCGAAACTGCGCCGAAATCACTTTACGCTCGTCCTCCCCCAACTGCAGATAACCACAGAAGAAGACTTCGCCCTCGGCGGCCTGGGCCACAGTGCGATTGATTTGGTTGAGATAGGCCTCGACTCTGTCACGGGTGGCCGGGCTCTCAAGTGAGCGCCAACCTTCCTCATCCGTGGTGCGGCAGATAAATTCACCCTTGAGCAGGCGCTCAATCAGGGCGCCGGAGCCGACGATAGTGCTTTGCAGTTCGCTCATTACACCGCCTCCCTGGCCAAGCGCTCAGAGAGCTTTTGCGCTATGGGATCGACCTTGGGTTTAACCACCTGCAGTCGCTTGGTCTGCTTATTGATGATGTAGCGGTTGGCAAACAAATTCAGTACCTCGGACTCAGGGTTGGGGAAAGCACCCAACACGCTGATATTGTTGTTTTCACAGGCATCGAAGATCTTCTTCACGTTAGCGTGGTGCAAGGTGCCCAGCTCATCAATCGGCCAGTGCACAGTGACATCCGCCTTGCCCCGCAGCAAGCGGGTAAAGGCCAGCAGGAACTTACAGAGGATCAGATAAGCCATACCATGACTGGATGACTCGTTGAGCTGACGGTCGGTGCGGATCACCAGATCCGAGTTGCCCTCCTTGAGGCGCAGCTCAATCTCCAGCAGCTTGGCGATACCGCCGGTCAGGGCCGAGCGGCCTATGATATCCAGGGCCCGGCGCATGCTGTTGGTATAGTGCTCATCCGGCAGGCCGGTGAAGCCTTCGGCCTTCCAGGCGCGGAACGCCTTGACGAACTGCTCCAGCTCCGGCCAGAACTCCAGTTCGCTGATCCGCGAGCGGATCCTGACCGCAGATTCGGAGACGCCTTCAAGGAACAGCTCCTCCCCGACTTCGCGGGTAATACGGGCACTTTGGGAGGCAATACGGCGGTCGATATCGGCCAAAACATCGTAGAAGGCAGTCAGGTCGACACCGAAGATCCGGCCCTGTTCACGCAGCGCGGTAATCGACTGCGGCACCATCACATTGAGCAGTTGGGCCAGATGCGGCACCAACTTGCGGTAATCCAGCAGGCGAATGCCCTTGTCATTGACTGAGCTGGACTCTTCACGGGCCTTTTCCCAGAACTCGGATAGGCTGGAGCCTGACTTGCTGGCAATCACCTGATCGAAATGATCCACATACTGCCTGACCGAACCCAGCAGATGCTCCCGTTTGAGCAACAGCTCCTCGCCCTGACGCAGACGTTCACCCAGGCTGCCCTGGGGCTCTTCATCGTTGCGCGGCAATTTCAGCTCGGCCAGCTTACGCAGCAAGGCGCGCAACTTGGTGAGGTTTTCCGAGGCCTCTACCTGAGCGGCATCGGACTGGCGCCTTTGTAGCTCCAGTTGCTGGCGGGCATGTTTGACTTCGTTGGCCTTGGTTTTCAATTGCTGATCCAGCTCGGAAGCGGCGCGCTTTACTTCGCCCAGGTCGGTCACCAGCTTGGGTTTACGCACCAGCCAGGTGTGCTGATACCAGTCGTCATAGCGCAGCACTTCACTGCGGCGCTGCTCGGCGGCGGCAATGGCACCTTCCAGCTCACGGATCTCCCGCTTGAGGGCGAGAATTTTGTCTTCATCCACCCCGCGGGACTTAAGCTCGTTCTTGTACCACTGCTCGCAGGCTTTTTGCTCCTCTTTGGCACGACTGCGACGCTGATTGATGCTCTCTTTGAGCTGCTCCAGATGCAGCTCCAGCGCGCCGACCACTTCCTGCCAGTAGGCGTTCTTTTCCATTCTGGCATCCAGTGCCTGCTCTTTGAGTTCCTCCAGCCATTCCAGGTGCTGGTTGCGCAGCTGTTTCATCTCCTGATCCAGCAGCGTCAGGCGTTTACCGGCCTGCGCCTTACGCTCAGCCAACGCCTTGTTGATCTGCTCCTGCACAGTGCGGCGTTCCTCGAACAGACGCCGCAAATCGTCACGCAAATTCTTGTATGCCGTGCGGGCAAAGGTCAGCTCGCGGCTGAGTTTATCCAGCGCTTCGTTGGCCTGCACCAGGCGCTCTTCCGCTTCTTCCTGCAGCCCATAGGCGTTTTGCAGCGCATCTTCGGCCTTGGCCAGCTTGGCCCTCAGCTCAGGCTCTGAACTGGCGTATTCGGGGATCTCCAGCGCCTTGAGATCCAATGAGATCCCAAAAAGGCTGTCGCTTTCGGCGCCAACATTGGGGTGCAAGTCAGTGCGGTGCAGCAAGTCGGGATGTACCACCTTACCCAGGTGCTGCTCCCAACCCGGCACTTCTTTTCGCAGGAACTCCAGTAAGGTATGGGACTGGGGGAACAGCATGTGTTTGAGATCGTCCAGATCGCCCTGGCGCTCCGTGACTCTGAGCGCGGCAATTCTGAGTGATTCGCTCGCCTGATCCCTGAGTGAGCGCTGCTTGCGCTCTTCGCTCATCAGCCGCTCCACCTTGGCGTTGGCAGCCTCCTGCTCGGCATCGGCACGGTCGATACGCTCGTCGAATACCGCCAGGCTGAGCTTCTCCTCCTCGGTATAAGTCACGCTGTCGACCTGCAGCTTGAGCTCGGCCGCATTGAGCTTGAGCTGGTACTCCTGCTCCTGGAATTTGGCCTTGCCGTTTTCCTGCTGCTCACGGAATTCGGCATCGAGGCGCGCCAAGTCTTCCCGGGCCACTTCACGCTGCTTGTCGCGGGCCTCGCGTTGCTTATCCAGCTCCTGCTGCAGCTTTTCCAGCTCCTTGTTGAGCTGTTCGCCAATCTTGCTGCGGCGGGCGTTATAGGCGGCTTCTATGTCCTGGTGCTTCTCTGTTTGCAGCTTGTGTCTTTCGCTGAGGTTCTCAAGGTCGCTGCGCCACAGCGGCAGCTGTTCCAGATTGGCCTTGGCCTGTTCGATATCGGCATCGAGAAACGCCGCATGCTGGTTTTCGATGGCGTCGAGTTCATATTCCAGCTTGGCGACATCGCCCTTGGCGGCAGACAGCTCCTGGTTAAGCTCGTCGCGCTGCTCTTTCCACTCATCATCCAATGCTTTGAGACGGAAGTTCAGCTCCCGCGACAGGGTCTGATTTTGCTCCTGACGCTGGGCCTCCAGCACTTCGTCATTGCGATAGCCCTTGGCCAGGCTGCCAAGACGCAGTTCGGCCGACAGCAGCTCGTTGAACTCCTGCTCCAGCTTGTCAAATTCGGGACGGATCTGCTCGAACCCGGCGATCAGCTGGCTCTCGCGGATCCAGGCCTCGACTCGTTGTGGATTGAGCCTTGATGCCGGCGGGTTAACGCCATCCTCTTCCAAAATGGCGGCGATCATCGACTTGACCGTTTCCATTTTGCCTTCTTTGGAATGCACCGCCTTGGCCAGTTTTTCGATATGGCGCAGTGAATGATCGGCCTCGCACAGAGAGAACAAACGGGCATAGCTGCGCAGCTCAGTGCGGCTGGTGCCTGTGTTGAGCAAGGTACGGTCATTCTGGATGATGGCGCGAAACTCTCGGGTATTCAAAAGCTTGGTATGGTTCACTCCAGCGCGTTTCATCTCGCGGCCCAGTTCGGCCATGGTATGGCACAAAATAGTGTCGCCGTTTTGGGACTTGATATAGTCTTCCAGTTCAAATCCCTTGGCGATAAAGCGATAGTTGACCCCTTTGCCGTCGCCGGCCGAGGCCAGCACCGCCTGATACAGCAAGCCATCACTCTTTTGGTATTCGTAAATGATATAGCTGGATTCTCTGGGCAGATACCAGCGCTCGAAGCTGTCACGGGTCGAAGGCACGACCCGGCTGGGGTATTCACCATAAAACACAGGCACCAGACGCTGCAGCGTGGTCTTACCCGAGGCGTTGGTACCACAGATATTGGTATGGCCATCGAGCTTCAGTTCCACCACGCCCGGCAGATGGGTGTCGATCAGCACTATTCGAATCAAGCTTGGCATATAAATCCTTATGCAGACAGCAAGCCCCAAGCGGCCAGAGGCCCCGGCACTCGCGGCAACAGACGGGCAAACCGCCTCAATACAGCAAAACCCTTAAATTAATGGAAAGACCCACCCTTGGCAATTGAAGGGCCGGTAAAGAAAGCGGGATCCGCTGCGGGTTTTAAAGAATATTATTCAGGTTTGAACAGGCCAATCACTTCACCGGTCGCCTTGTCACTGACCTTGTCATCGGTCTGCTGCTCGCGGTAATCACACTCGACACACTCGACCGTTTCTATACCATTCTCCTTGAACAGCACTATGCTGTCCTGAGCCTGACATTTGGGACATTTGGCACCGGCCACAAAGCGTTTCTTGATCCTGTTCATCTTCTGAGTCTGGTTGATAAGCAATGGCATTATTTTGCCATATCTGTGGCTGCCATGGCGCATTTTAAACAGCGTTAGGATAATGTTTGTGCCATTAATGAATAAACCATATAAAAACATATGGTTATAACTAAGATGGATATGTAGCAGATTATTTGGAACTGATCCCAGATAAAGAATGGTATCGTGCAATTCCAATACCATTCCATCAGGAAGTTCGCTTAGCCCAATAATCCGGCATCACTGAGTGGCAAGTCAAACTTGGGGGTGGGGTGGTATCAGGCTAATCTGGCCAGGGTCTCCTGCACCTTGCGCAGCCAATTGCAGTTATCACACTGACATTTGCGCCGTGACAAATGATGCGGGCTCAGGCTGGAATCGACAAAGTCGACCGCTATCAATAACTGCTGCCTCAACTCTTCGAGTGATTTCTGCTCCAGATCCACCAGCTCATCATTCTGGTTCATCCAGATACATTCCATGCCCTGATGACAAAAATTACAGCGCTCATCCACTGGATTATAGAAACCCGCATGGGGACAATGACGCAATTCCATCGACTGTATCACCCTGGGACGGGCATACTCGAACAATGCGATCAGCTCCTGCTTATCTGGCACTGACATAAGGCCTCCAAATCTCTTCTGCCACTGCGGCTTGTTGCAAACAGGTTACTCTGGGGAGGGCGCAATGAAATTGATATAGGTCAAAGTGCCGTCCAAAAGGATACGCTAGGAAGCCTTGTTCTGAGCTGGATCCCAGAGTCACAACTTGCCGCGGTTATCCCTTGCTGTTTTAATGAGCTTCTGCTTGTTGTTATTTTGTATCCTTGCCTCTGCCAATGGAGAAATCGCTTGCAAACACCTGAGCTGCAGCACTTTTATATTTCTGAAGAGCAATCTGTCTATCTGCTCAAGGCCGATGACGCTCGCAAGCACAGAGCCTGGATCCGCCTCTGCCGCCAGCAACTAATCAAGTTGGGCTATGATGACCCGCAACTGATAGGCAAAGGCGCCTATGGTTTTGTGTTCGCCGGACGAAACCGCCATGGCCAGGAACATGTGTTCAAGTTCTCCCGCATCACCCTGCCCCAACAGGTACAGGACAGACTGGAAGAAGAAGCCTTCATGCTGTCTCAGGTCAATCATCCCAATGTGCCACCACTGATAAAGTTCGACAGAGTTGGACGCCAGGGGATCCTGGTGATGGCCAGAGCTCAGGGCCAGGATCTGGATCAGCGCTGTCGTCGGCATGGAGCCTTACCTGTGGCGGAAATCATGAGCATTGCCAGGCAGTTGGCAGATCTGCTGCAATATCTGCGCAGCGGCAGACCCTTGGTTCATGGGGATATCAAACCTTCCAACCTGGTTTATGACCCAGAAGAAGACAAGTTGTCTTTGATTGACTGGGGCTCGGCGGTATTTGCCCAGCGCGATGCCGATAACCGCCCGGTCGGCGGCAATGTGATGGAGCTAATGTCGAGCGATCAACAGCATACCAACGCCCGCATGGGCGATGTTTATTTTATCGGCGATGAGCAACTCTCGGGGGCGCTTTCCAGCCCCAGATTTGATGAACAAGGGGTTGCCGCCACCCTCTATGCTCTGGCGTCCGGCCAGGCCAGCCGCTTCGGTTCCCAAGTGATCCCGCCCACCAGCATAGGTCTGCCGCTAGAACTGGCCAGGATCCTCGAAGGCATGTTGGGCTCAGATCCACTCACCCGTCTCAAGGCCGGCGACTACTTCCTGCGCAGCATGAGATACAGCCAGCATCTTTTACTGCCACCGTTGCCACAGGAGCTGAATGCCGAGATCCCCGTCTGGGTACAGAAACGGGCCCGGGACGTGGAAACAGTCAGCTACAGTTCGCGGAAATCGTTTCTGCGCAGCCATCATCCGGACGCCGATGCCGAGGCTATTCGCGCCGAAGATATTCAACTGGAGAAGTACTACCGCAACTTTCTCGCCGGCATGGGAGACACAGAGAAGGGCTTTATCGCCGCCGTTGGCCGCCTGGGTCAGTATCCGATTGTGGGCGGTTTGGCGATTCATTGGCAGGAGACAGGCGTCTATATCGACTCCAACCTGGCCCTTTATGATGAAGAACTCAGGCCGGCATTAATTCAAGCGGTCAACAACATGGTGACTCTGGCCCGGGGAATTCATCGCATAGGTATCTTCAAGGCCTGTTTCTTCAACGCCAAAGATACCCTGCACCTGGAACGCAGCGGCCCTGCAGAGCCGTTCAAGGCCAAGGCAGATCAGCTGCTGCCCTTTGAGGTGGGCGATGTGCCGACACTCGAAGATCAATCCCGGCTGCACTCCTACTTTGAAGATGGCCGGGATCCGGATGAAAACCTGGAGCTGCCTGCGGAAATCATGACTGAACTTGGCTGGCTCAACCAGATACACCACACAGGCTGTATCATCTTCGAAGCCCTGCCAACCCATATGAAGATCCACAGTTACCTTAGACTACTCAACCCGAGAAAACAGGCGCAGTTTCGCGCCTGTCTGGACAGGATCCTCAGTCATGTGGACAAGATCCAAGGTCAAGGGGTCTCGGGGTTTATGAAGCTGCCCTATAAAAATACCCGCAGGTTCGAACACCTGCAGCGCAAGCCGGAGCGCTTCTATCCGAGAAATCCCAAAACCAGCGCTTAGTTGGCGTAAGTTGTCGTCACACTCAAGCGGCGATCATTCTGAAGATACTCTCGAGCCACGGCTTCCAGGGCTTCACCATCCAGTTGCCCCAGTATTTGCTGTCGTTGTTGAAATCCCAGCCAACGGCCCGGCCGAGTCTGGGCCGTTGCCGCCAGATCCAACCAAAAGTCGTTGCTGGCAGGAGCACTTTGCAACCATTGCAGCAAGGGCTGACGCGCCCGCTCCAGCAGTTCAGCATCTATGCCACCCTTGGCCATGACTCTGGCTACAACCGCGGCAAAGCCCTGTTCGGCCGCCTTCAGCTTGGCGGCATCTGTGACAGTAAACAGCCCCAGATAACCGTAACCTGTTGGATGCCAATCGACATAATTAAAGGTATAGGGCGAATATCCGGCGCCGGCTTTTTCCCTGACTTCTTCATTCAACAAAATGTCCATCACCTGTTCGAGTAATATCAGCTCACTGTGACGCCGAACATCCTGCATATCGGTGGTCGGCCACAGCCAGGCCAATGCCGCCGAATTCTCGGCTCCCCGATGGAAAATTTGGCTCTGTGCCGGCACCTTGGGGAATACCAGCCGCTCGAAAGCCGATGCCTTGGCCGGATGCCGCTCGATGGCAGCGAATGTCTCGGCGACCGCTTTTATCCCCTGAGCCTCATCGAAATCTCCCACCAGCGCGATTTCCAGCATTCCCTTATCCAGCGCCGATGCCAATACCTTGGCTATTTCTGCAAAGTCCCGCTGCAACACCTGCTCTTCCCGGCCGTAACCATATCGGGGATCGCCGGGGTGCAGGAGTCCACTCAGACCATCCCAGAAAGCGCTATTAGGATTGGCGTTGCGGCTTTGACTTTCTGCCTTAACTTGCTGCCGAAAGAGGTTGATGGCTTCCTGGCGCCAGCCCGGGGCGGTTAAAAAGGCGGCCTGTAACCCCAGCTGAGTTCTGAGTTCATCGGCATTGGTATTGGTCACGCCGCCAAAGCCTTCAGTACTGACGCCAATATTTGCCGAGATATTCTGCCCGGCAAAGATATCCCCCAGCTGTTGCCAGGAGTGCTGCTCCAGCCCACCGTAAATAAAAGCATTATTGAACAGAGTGCCCAAACCTTCTTGGCGCGGAAATGGCAAATCACCGAATCCCAATGACAAGCTGATAGCCACATTGTTCTGTTCAAATTCGGTGGATTTAAGGTTAAGCAGAGTGCCATTGGCAAAACGTAACTGGCGTATTCCGGTATCGGGATCCCGTTTATCGGCCACTATCTTCCCGGGTTCACCAAAGCTTTGATAAGCAAACTCGCTGGCTTGTTTAGCCTTATAGGGAGTAACCGGCTGCAGCTTACTCTGCTCATATGCCGCCAAGAGTTGTGTTTCTACCGCGGTTGGCGCCTTGGCAGCGGAAAGATAGATACCGGGTTGTCCCTGCCAGAGTTCGGCCAGTGTCTGTTGGATAAGCGCCGGGGTAATTTGCGGCGCCAAGGCCTCAAAAATAGCCAGCTCATCTGCTGGTTCTATCAGTATCATGGCCTCGGCATCCATTGATACCAAAGCCTCGGCCATATTCAGGCTGTGAATGGTGTTACTGCCGGCCAGACTGCGCTGGTAGTGCTTATGTTGGCTCTTCAGCGCCTGCTGCAGCTCTTCACTGCTGAAGCCATATTGCAGGGTCTGACGTATGGTCTGCTCCAACAGAGCCACAGCTTGCGGCCAGTTGTCTTCCTGGGTCTCCAGAGCCAATTCCACCCTTACCGCTGTGCCAAACTCTTCACCTAACTCAACAGAAGCATGGCTCATACCTTCCTCGGCAAACAGGTGTGGCAGCAACCTCTGATAAAGCATACTCCCCAGCAGCGACTCAAGCATCTGCTGTTGACGCTTTTCAATACTGTCAGGCTTTGGTGTTCTGGGAGTCAACACCCCAAGAGAGACTTGAGTCGGCAAACTGGGGTCGAAGAAAGTGTCTGCCTGAGGCTGCTTTCTGACTACAGGCGGAGAAAGCTTCACCTGTGCCGGGGCAACCGCCTGAGGGTGCGGCTTCCAATCGGCGAACAACTGCTTGATTTGGGCTTCAGTACGGACAATGTCCAGGTCACCGACCAAGATCAATGTTGTCCGCTCCGGGGTATAGAAACGTTGGTACAAAGATCGCAGCTTGGCGACATCTGCCGCCTTGATGATATCTGCTTCGCCAATAGGGAAACGCTTTGATAGTAGGTTGGAGGGATACCAGAAACGCAGTTGGTTACGATAATTTTCAAGCTCAGCCGACTGACGTTCTTTAAGCTCGGCCAGCACCACGGCTTTTTCCTGTTCAAGCGCCTTGGGATCCAGAGTGAGCCTGTCGGCAATTTCCCGCATCAACATCAGCCCGGTATCCAGCTTTAGCTCATTCCCTTGAGTGATGTTGAACTTATAGACTGTCTGGGTAAATTCAGTCACGGCATTGGTATCGGCCCCAAAACTCAAACCAAGACGCTGCAACCTTGGGATCATATCCCCTTCCGGGATAGCGACGGAGCCTTTAAATGCCATATGCTCCAGCAGGTGCATTAGCCCCTGCTCATTTTCCGCCTCATTCAGTGAGCCGGAAGCGATCCGCATCCGCATCACTATGGCATTCGCCGGAGTCTTGTTATCCACCAATTGATATTTAAGACCGTTATCCAGTTGGCCCTGGTGTACGCGGGGGCTAAGGCTTAGCCCATCGGCCTTGGCAATGAAACAGAGCAGCAGCAATAAGCTGCCAAGCCAGACTCTGAGAAACAGAATTTTTGGCATAACCAATTCCCTAAAAAAAACAGAGGCTCGGTGCAAAATGGGCCCGAACCTCTGGAACATGAAAGATGCCAATATAAGGTAATAAAATAATTATGTCACATAATCAATACCTTACGACGTACTAAATCGGCGAGCCCGGTGGCATTTCCGCAGGTTTATTGATCGCTCTAACCCCGGCTTGTTTCAGTGCCTGCTCAAGCACAGCTTGCAGTTGTCCATAGTGAGCCGCCTTGTAACCTGAACTTCTTTTTTCCTTTCTGGGCAACTGCTTAAGCAGATAATCCAGCTTCATTCTCAATATGGCTTTAACTTCCGGACTACTGGCGTCACTCTCGAAACTCTGCAACATGCCATCCAAAACCACAGCATTGACCCGCATCGCAATACTGGTCTGATCTCCCGAAGGCAGAGATTTCAGCAGTGTCTTAGCCAGCAATCTATCCAGCAAATCCTCTACCGACAGCTGCTCTGTGTCCCTGGTAAAGGCCTGATCCACTCGGTTGAGCCGCTCAGGGTTCAACAGCGTCGACACTGTATGGCGACTGAGCACTTCTGCCATGCTCAGCTGATCCACGGCAACCCCCAGAGATGAGGCAAAACTCTCGCGGCTGCGGTAATAGTTACCGGCCTTGGGCACCAGTTGCTCCAGAAGCTCAGTTGGCAGATACAGTTCTCTGGGATCCAGAGTCGCCAGCACGGTATCGAGTGCCCGCTTCTGCAATTCCGGCGCAATAAAATGCCAGTTACCGCTATTGGCATCTGCCAGGTAATTGTAGTCAATGCCGCCGACAAACTTGGCCGCGGCGCTGATCTGGTAACGATTCAACAGATAGATGGGCACAAGGGCATCACTGAGTTCGCCCAAGGGTTGCTCCGGCAACAGCGCCTTGGCGGAGAATGTCTCAAGCGCCTGGCGCCTGACCAGCTGCATTCTGGCCAACTCCTTGACCGGATCCTCGCCTCTGTCCCAAAGACTGGCATAAGCATGGGCGGCTGAAGCCGCTCGCGAGTCACCCTCGCCTATGTATCTCAGCCCCTGTTGCTGCACCTCTTTGAGCAGCGATTTGAGCGCGGCCTGGGTTTGGGCCTCATCACCAAAGTCACCATAACCGTACTTGATGGCAAACTTATCCCAGGCGCCCAACCCTTCGGCGTAAGGCTGGCTGATGTCCACCCGTTTGCCGTCGAGGCGTACATAGGGATGGGGGTAATCCATCACAGAGGCGTTGTTATTGGTGGAGGCGGCAAAGTTATGATCCAGCCCCAGGGTGTGACCGATTTCATGAGCCGATAACTGGCGAATACGCGCCAGAGATAAGGCCATGGCGGCTGCATCGGCCGCTTGTCTGTCTTCCCACCCGGCAGTGAGACCACGGGCAATCAGGTGATCCTGACGCACCCGCAGACTCCCCAGAGTGACCTGGCCCTTGATGATTTCACCGCTGCGGGGATCTGTCACCGCCGCACCGTAGGACCAGCCACGACTGGCCCTGTGTACCCACTGGATCACGTTGTAGCGCACATCCTGAGGGTCGGCACCTTCCGGCAATAGCTCCAACTTGAAACCATTTATAAACCCCGCCTCATTAAAAGCCTGCTCCCACCAGCGACCGCCTTCGAGCAAGGCACCACGAATCGGCTCTGGTACACCGGGATCCAGATAATAGGTAATGGGTTCAACCACTTCGCTTGGCTCGGGGCCGGGATTGACCTTCTGCAGCCGGTGGCGCAGCAAGAAGCGCTGGTTGATATCCTGATCTATGGCGGTGGCATAATCCTTGTACTCATCAGACAGATAACCACTCATGGGATGATAACGGCGCGCCTGATAACCCGGCTCAGGTAAGGCGATAAAGGAGTAGCGTAGTCTCAGAGACAGTGCCTGACCATCCGGAGTCACCTCGGCGACTCTGGCGCCGGCCTTATCACTGGCAAAGGTCAGCTGCACATCCACATCCGAATTACGCTCGAACGACTTGACCGAGGTTGGCAACACCACTGAGCGGCTGGTGTCCAGACGATAATGCCCTTGGCCCCTGGCCGCCAACTGTTGGCTGATGCCGTGTAGGTCCTGCAACATCAAGTCATTGACCGGCACCAGCAGACGTTTTCCCGGCAGGAGTTTGCCGCGCCAGAGCACAGATTCGGCAAAAGCTTCATGCACGGCTCTTTGCTCGGCTTGGTCATCGGTATCGGCACGAAAACGGGTGTTGAGCTGTTTGAGCAGAATATAGGGCCCCTGGCGTTCAAATTGCACCATGCGGGTATATCCCAGTTGCCCCCGGTCGAGCCCTATGTCGTTAGAGCCAACGCCGTGGGGCAAGCTGGAGAGCAGCAACATAGGCTGGTTGAGTCTGCTCGGTTCCAGATACAGCTGCCCGGCCTTGGCATCATAAAAGAGATTGATAAAACCTTCGGCCTGAGTGCTTTCGCTGATGACGTCGGCGGCCTCCCTCTCCTGTGCCGCCTGCGCCAATCCGGGTACCGCGATCAGCGCCAACAACAAGGTCCAACTTTGAGGTTTCATCCCATCTCCTGATTGTTATCTGTAAGTTGCCATTCAAGTTAAGGGATCGGCCGGTTTATCTCAAGTCCTGCCCACCCATTCACTCAAGGTATCAAAGAGTTCATTGAGCATAATGGGCTTGGTGATATGAGCGTTCATTCCCGCCGCCAGACTCTTCTCACGATCGCCAGACATGGCATGGGCCGTCATGGCGATAATCGGCAGCGTCTCCCTGTCGTATTTTTTGCGCAATTCCCGGGTCGCCGTCAGACCATCCATCACAGGCATCTGAATATCCATCAATACCGCGTCATATTGACGCTGCTCCACCATCTCAAGGGCAATCTGGCCATTGTCGGCCAAATCTACCTCATAGCCGGCGCTGCGCAGCAGTTCGGAGGCTACCTGCTGGTTAATCAGATTATCTTCCACCAGCAGCACCAAGCCTTTGTGACCACCACTCTGATTGTCAGTAATTTCAGCCACAGTCGCCGGGTGAGGTTTCTCGGCAAAGGCTGAGATTATCTCATCAAACAGAGTCGAGGCCTTGAAGGGTTTTTGCAACAGCGCAAACACATTGGCATCTTCCACTTCCTGGGCCAATGGACCGGCGGCATAGGCCGTCATCATAATCACCACGGGGCGCTTGCTTATTCTGCCATCGGCCACCATTTCATCCAGGGTACGGATCACCTCGCGGCCATCCATTTCCGGCATCATCCAGTCGATAAGCAGCAGGTCGGTTTCCTGTTTTTCCAGCTTATAAAGGGCTTCGGCACCGCTGGCAGCCGTGTCCACCTCGAAGTGGAAGTCGCGCATCAGGGTCGAATATATCTGTAGCGCCGTGGGGTTATCGTCCACCACCAGCGCCCGCAGGCTGTTGAGCTGTTCCGGCATCACCAAAGGTTCAATCTTGGCCTCTTCGGCGATCTCAAAGCTAATGGTAAAGCTGAATACACTGCCGACACCCGGCTCACTCTGCACCTGCATCTTGCCGCCCATCATGGACACCAGATGCTTACTGATGGACAAGCCAAGGCCTGTGCCGCCATATTTACGGGTGGTGGAGCCATCTGCCTGGGCAAAGGCATCAAACAGTATCTCCTGCTGCTCCTTGCTGATCCCTATGCCAGTGTCCCGAACCCAGAATTTGAGGGTGATGCGATGATCGCGTTCGCCGACATCTTCACAACCGAGTTCAATCTCCCCTTCGGAGGTAAACTTAACCGCATTGGACAGCAGATTCACCAGCACCTGACCAAGACGCAAAGGATCGCCCTTGAGCATAAGCCCGGCGGTCACAGGGGCATACAGCAACAGCTCGACTCCTTTCTCCTGCGCCTTGAGCGAGTTGATATCCAGGGCGTGCTCCAACACCTTATCCAACGGGAAGGAGACCCGCTCCAGCTCCAGCTTTCCGGCTTCAATCTTTGAGAAGTCGAGAATGTCATTGATGATCCGCAGCAATGATTGGGCCGAGAAACCAGCCTTCTCCAGATAATCTTTCTGCTGCGCCGTCAGGTTGGTGCGCTGCGCCAGTTGCAGCATACCTATGATGGCATTCATCGGCGTGCGGATCTCATGGCTCATATTGGCCAGGAATTCACTCTTGTATAGATTGGCCAGTTCCGCATCTTTCTTGGCCTCCAGCAAGGCCACTTCGTTGCTCTTGCTGCGGGTAATGTCCTTGTGGGTACCCAGCATACGCCTGGGCTCATTGTTGGTGGTAAATTCCACCACCCGACCACGGGACAGCACCCAGTGATACTGACCACTCTTGCCGCGCATTCGGAACTCTATCTCATAGGCGCCTATGGGATCGGCTAGATACTGCTCGCGATACTCTTCAACCCGGATCCTGTCGTCCGGATGGATCAGCTCGTCTATGGTCGACAGCAACGCCGGAAACTCATTGGTCTTGTAGCCCAGCATGGTGTAGTAGGCAGGATTGCAGATGATCTGCTCCGAATCCAGATACCAGTCCCACAGGCCATCTTCCACCGCGTCCATCGCCAGGTGATAACGTTCTTCCGACAATCGCAACTGCTCGGCTGCTTCATATTCGCGGGTCACATCACGCCAAACTGCAATCAAGCCCAGCATCTCACCGCGGCGGTTATAAAACGGCAGCTTGAGGGTATCGAGCAGTACAGGCTTGCCCGCCAGTTCAACCTTTTCCTGATAGCGCAGTGGCGCCCTGTCCTTGAGCACCTGTTCATCCTCGGCGCGAATTCTGGCGGCCTGCTCCGGGGTGGTCAAAGTGTCTGAATTCAGGCCGATCATCTCGGCCTCGGTATAGCCAAGTACCCGCTCGGCCGACTTGTTGCAGCCGAGGTACTTACCTTCTTTATCTTTGAAGACAATGGCTTCAGGAATGGAGTCCAGCAAAGAGCGCAGCAGGGCGTATTCCCGCTCCCGCTTTTCTGTGGTTTCCTTCAGCCGTTCGGTGCGCCGGGCCACCAGTTTATCCAGACGCTTGTTCTGCTCTGCCAGGTGACGGGTATATTGCTGGTTTTCTTCAAAAATGCGGCTGACCAACTGGAACCAGGGCTCCCAGCCCTGGGTAATCTTCGCCGGCGGCCGGATCGGCTCACGGGAACAGTCTTCCAGGTGTGACAGTAGGCGCGAGGCCGGACTGACGAAAGAGCGGCGAGTCTGCCAGTGCACTATGGTCACCAGTACGGACAGCGCCAGTACCACCAAAATAAAGCTCAGCTGCAGCTTCTCAAACGAGTCCAGAAACAGATCATCGACATCCTGCAGATAAAGCAGGCGCCAGGGGGCGTTGTGCAGCGCCACCGAGTGAATGTAATAGCCATTGCGGATCATCCCTTCATGGGCATCGAACAGTTCAGACTCAGGCAGAGAATGCAGCTCGGATGGGATCCGTTGACTGATGTGGTAGACCCGGTTAATGCTGGAGGTATCAAAATCGCTGTGGGAGAGAATATTATTGCCCTGATCCAGCAAAATCACAGTGCCCGGCATCTTGAAATAGAGACGTATCTGTTTGGCGAGCGATGCCAGTGTCATGTCCAGATTGATAGAACCGATAAACTCATCTTCGAGATAGATGGGCACCCCAAGGGTAGTCAACAGACCATTGCCGGCCGAGTCCACATAGGCCTCACTCCAGAACACACTGCGCTGGGGGTTCATCGCCGGTGTCGCCAGTTGAAACTGTTTCTTATTCAGCAGTTCATCGCGAAAACGCTGCTCATCCGAAGGCCAGGGGTAGTAAGACATCATCCGCCGCTTGGACAGATAATAGATGGCCGAAGCCTTGGGCGCGGCCTCCTTGGCGACCGGGAACGACAACGACAGCTCAAACAGCATCTCCAGTTCCTGATAGAACTTGTCGCTACGGCCATCGAGACTACCCGAGCCGGTTATCCGCCCCATGTTGGTGAAGGGTTCGCCACTCCTGGCGTAATTGGGCTCCAGGGTAAAAAACTGACCACTTTCGTTAAATTTTTCGTACTGGGGCAGCCTGTCCTTGCGTACCTGTTCGGCCAGGCGCAAGTGGTCCACTGCCACATTACGCAGGCTCTTGACCGCACGGATACTGGATTCCAGCAACAGGTCAATCTGCATCACATGGCGGTCGACCTGTTCTTCCCTGAGCTCCATCTGTTGGGTCTTCTGGCGCTCAAAAAACACCCAAGCCGTGAGCAACGCCAGTACAATCACCCCCATATAGGTGTAAAACACTGCACGGTTGTAATTTTTCTGGATCGGAGATTTCAGCTGCAGATCCGGCTCACTCAATTTCATCCATTACCCTTGCATCACGGCCCATCCCCAAGCGGTGGGGAAGAAAGATATCATATACTTAATTTGGCTGCATATGCAGTACCCCGCACAAAGCAAAGGCCCCGATATGGGTAATGCCGTTCACTTAGTGTGAACGGCATTTTTCTTAGGCTTAATGGG
>NZ_JWGX01000032.1:0-87454 GCF_000813075.1 Shewanella sp. ECSMB14102 | reverse complement strand
CATTAAGCCTAAGAAAAATGCCGTTCACACTAAGTGAACGGCATTACGCGATGCGGGGTTTTTGTACAAAAGCTTGTTTACTCGTCCAGGAAGGACTTGAGGATTTCCGAGCGGCTCGGGTGACGCAGCTTACGCAGTGCCTTGGCCTCAATCTGACGAATACGTTCACGGGTAACGTCGAATTGCTTGCCCACTTCTTCCAGGGTGTGGTCAGTGTTCATGTCGATACCAAAACGCATTCTGAGAACCTTGGCTTCACGGGCTGTCAGGCCAGCCAGCACCTCATGAGTGGCGCTCTTGAGGCTTTCGCTGGTGGCGCTGTCCAGTGGCAGCTCGAGGGTTGTATCCTCGATGAAATCCCCCAGATGCGAATCTTCGTCGTCCCCGATAGGGGTCTCCATGGAGATAGGCTCTTTGGCGATTTTCAGCACTTTGCGGATCTTGTCTTCCGGCATCATCATCCGCTCGGCAAGTTCTTCCGGAGAAGGCTCGCGTCCCATTTCCTGCAGCATCTGCCGCGAGATACGGTTGAGCTTGTTGATAGTCTCTATCATGTGTACCGGGATACGTATGGTACGGGCCTGGTCCGCGATGGAGCGGGTAATGGCCTGACGGATCCACCAGGTAGCATAGGTAGAAAACTTATAGCCACGACGGTATTCAAACTTGTCTACTGCCTTCATCAGACCTATGTTGCCTTCCTGGATCAGATCCAGGAACTGCAGGCCACGGTTGGTGTATTTCTTGGCGATAGAAATAACCAGACGTAAGTTGGCTTCAACCATTTCCTTCTTGGCACGGCGAGCCTTGGCTTCACCTATGCTCATGCGGCGGTTGATGTCTTTGATTGAGGCGATAGACAGACCCGTTTCGGCTTCGATGGCTTCCAGCTTGGCGCGGCAACGCAGCACGTCTTCCTCGACCATTTTCAGGCCTTCGGCGTATGGCTTGCCGGAGTTCATCTCAGCGTTGAACCAGCTGATGTCGGTTTCGTTGCCGGTGAAGAGCTTAACAAAGTTCTTCTTCGGCATTTTGGCCTGTTCAACACAAAGTTTGAGGATCAGGCGTTCCTGAACCCGCACTTTGTCCATCATGCTGCGCATGCTCTTGACCAGACGGTCAAACTGCTTGGGCACCAGACGGAATTCTTTAAAAATTTCGCCGATGTGGAACAGAGCCGCGACTGACTCGGGGTGATCGCGTCCCTTGAGTTCGATGAGCTTCAGTGAGTTTTCATAGACGGCACGTAGTTGGCCGAAACGCTCACGGGCTTCTTCCGGATCCGGGCCTTTTGAGCCTTCATCTTCGGAGTCGCTGTCGTCATCTTCGTCATCGTCGTCCATATCATCTTCATCATCCAGGTCTTCATCGGATAACTCTGAGCCAATATGGGTGGCGCTTGGGCCTACATTGTCTTCATCGGGATTGACAAATCCAGAGATAATGTCGGACAGGCGGATCTCTTCGGCCTCGAACTGATCAAACTGTTCGAGGATCATGGCGATTGCCTGTGGGTACTCGGCGACTGAGCTCTGTACCGTGTTGATGCCTTCTTCGATACGCTTGGCGATCTGAATTTCGCCTTCGCGGGTCAGCAGTTCCACTGTGCCCATTTCACGCATATACATACGCACTGGGTCTGTGGTGCGGCCCAGCTCGCTCTCGACTGAGGCCAGAGCTGCTGCGGCTTCTTCGGCGGCATCTTCATCCGTGCTGTCTTCCGACATCATAATGTCATCGACATCCGGTGCTTCTTCAAACACTCGGATACCCATGTCATTTATCATCTGGATAATATCTTCGATCTGGTCAGAATCGACCATATCTGCAGGCAAGTGGTCATTCACTTCTGCATAGGTTAGGTAACCTTGCTCTTTGCCTTTGGCGAGCAACAGTTTAAGTTGCGACTGCGGAGTTTGATCCATAGATATCATCCAAGTTGGGTAACTGTTACAACGATGGGCAGCGGCCTTGGGCTCTTGCCGCACAAATCGTCAATTATAGCCATGTGCGCATCCCTGTGCTAGTCCGGCGACCGGACCCATAAATTGAGAGAGCTTATTGGCAGCTTTTCATCGCTGCGATTAGCTTCTTAAGCTGTATTTTCTCTTCTTTAGTATGGGTCTGTTTCAGACTTAATTCCTGGTAACGTTGCTCAATGTATTGATTGTTCAGCCATACCAGGGATTTTTTGAACTCTTGCTCCAGGTTTTCATCCGCCACTTGATGCTCCCATTGGGCTAGTTTTCTCAGGGCGGAAAATTCGTCCGTATCCCTGAATTGCTCAAGTAGTTGTGCGCTGTTCATCTTCTGGGCGCGAGTCAAATCCAGTAATTCGACCAGCAAGTCTATGCCGGCCATCTGCAAATGCTTAAGAGCCGGTTGGGGGATCAAATTCAGCCCCAACTGTGGGTGTTGTACCAGCAAGGCGACGGCGAGTCGCAGCGGGGTACCCCGGCCCTTAAGCGCTTTATGCCGGGCAGAAGCCACCCCTTGGGGGCTCTTGAATCCCAGCTTCTTCTTCAGATCATCTGCGCTGTTCATGCCGAGCCTGTGTGACAGGTCTTCGAGCAATAGATTTTGCAGCACAGTATCTTGAATCTTTTCAATCAGAGCTATGGCCTGTTTCGCCAAGTTGCCCTTGTCTGTCCCGTATTTAGTGGTCAGGGTATCGAACAGAAACCCTGTCAGTGTTTGCGCTTCATCTATCAATGCCTCGAAGGCTTCTTTGCCTGTCTTACGCACCATGGAGTCGGGATCTTCCCCCTGGGGCAAAAACATAAAGCGCACTGTATCGCCGGGCTTAAGCAGTGGCAGGGCGGTTTCCAGTGCGCGCCAGGCTGCTTCTTTTCCGGCGTTGTCACCGTCATAACAGCAAACCACTTCTTTGGCGCTGCGCAGCAACAACTGAAATTGTTCGGCTGTGGTCGAAGTCCCCAGGGAGGCTACTGCATAATCGACCCCAAATTGAGCCAGCGCCACCACGTCCATATAACCTTCGACAATCAGCACTTGTCGGGGTTCTCTGTGAGCCTGCTTCAGTTCATAAAGACCGTAAAGCTCGTTACCCTTATGAAATATGGGCGTTTCCGGAGAATTCAAGTACTTGGGGGTACCATCTCCCAATACCCGGCCACCAAAGGCAATCACCCGGCCGCGTCTATCGCGGATCGGGAACATCAGTCTGTCACGGAAGCGGTCATAACGCTTACCGTTGTCGTTGCTGATAATCATCCCCGCAGTCAACAGTTTGTCCTGCGACTCCTGTTGTGAGCGGTAGCGACTCAGCAAGCCATCCCAGCCGTCGGGGGCAAAGCCTATGCCGAAGCGCTCGACCACCTGGTCTGATAATCCACGAAAGGCCAGATAGTCCAACACCTTCTGTTTGTCCTGGTGTTGTCTGAGCTGGCTTTGGTAATACCTGTTAGCCTCTTCCATCAACTGATAGAGATCGCGGCTGAGCCCTTCGTCACGACGACGATTGGGGTTATTCTCCCGCGGAACCTCCAGCCCCAGTTGGCTTGCCAGCTCCTCAATGGCATCGAGAAACTCGAGACGGTCATACTCCATGATGAAGTCGATGGCATTGCCATGGGCACCACAGCCGAAGCAATGGTAAAACTGTTTATCTCTGCTAACGGTGAAAGAGGGTGATTTTTCGCTGTGGAAAGGGCAACAGGCAGAATAATTCTTACCCGCTTTTTTAAGGGGTACTTTGTGATCGATTAGATCAACTATGTCTGTGCGAGCAATCAGCTCATTGATAAAATCACGAGGTATAGCCATCAGACTGAGTCATGCACCCTTGACCGATGTAAACAAACAAGCCGCGCAGATGCACGGCTTGTTCATACGTGGAAACCCGCTTATTGCAGTTTGGCACGGATCTGGGCACTAATTGCACCCATGTCTGCACGACCCTGAACTTTGGATTTCAACGCTCCCATTACTTTGCCCATATCCGCCATAGTGCTGGCGCCGCTATCTTGGATAGCCGCATCAATCAGCGCAGCGATTTCGCTTTCGCTCAGAGGCTGTGGCAGGAAAGTTTCAATAACTTGAATCTCTGCTGCTTCGACTTCTGCCAACTCCGGACGACCCGCTGCCTCATATTGGGCAATGGCATCACGGCGTTGTTTCACCATTTTGGTCAAGACAGCTATTATCTGCTCATCATTCAGAGTTTCGCGGGTATCCACTTCAATCTGTTTGATGGCAGCTAATGCCATACGAATCGTACCCAGGCGGACCTTCTCTTTGGCCACCAAGGCTTGTTTCATCTGGTCTTTCAGCTTATCTATCAGGCTCATAAGGAATTAGTATAAACGTACGCGACGTGCGTTTTCGCGAGAAAGCTTCTTGGCCAGACGCTTAACTGCAGCAGCTTTTGCACGCTTACGAGCAGTAGTTGGCTTCTCGTAGAATTCACGAGCACGCACGTCGGCCAGGATACCGGCTTTTTCACAAGAGCGCTTGAAACGACGCAGAGCTACGTCGAATGGTTCGTTTTCACGTACTTTAATAATTGGCATACGCCATCACCCCTTAGGTGTAAGTTTGTATTGAGTCAATCACTTGACCCAAGTGGATTTAAAATGGTGCGGAATTTTAAACCGACAGGCACTGAATGTAAAGTCCCTAAAGTAAATTCACTTTAGCCTACAACTGGAGAAATCTCCTGGTTAGGGGTAGAATTGGCGCCCCTTTTCAGGTGGAAAGATTTCATAGATGCGGGTTTTAGGTATTGAGACATCCTGTGATGAAACAGGAATAGCGGTTTACGACGAAGAGCAGGGGCTGTTATCCCATGCACTTTACAGTCAGGTCAAGTTGCATGCCGACTACGGTGGTGTGGTGCCTGAGCTGGCATCAAGGGATCATGTGCGTAAAATAGTGCCACTGATCCGTGAAGCACTGGCCAAGGCCGATACCCGTATCGAAGATCTCGACGGTATCGCCTACACCAAGGGGCCGGGCCTTATAGGTGCGCTTTTGGTGGGGGCTTGCGTTGGTCGCTCCCTGGCATTTGCCTGGAATAAACCCGCTGTTGGTGTCCACCATATGGAAGGGCATCTGCTGGCGCCCATGTTGGAAGAGGATGCACCTGAGTTTCCCTTTGTGGCGCTCTTGGTTTCCGGTGGTCACTCCATGCTGGTGAAAGTAGAAGGCATAGGCAGCTATGAAGTCTTGGGTGAATCCATAGATGATGCGGCCGGTGAAGCCTTCGACAAGACAGCTAAACTGATGGGGCTGGATTATCCTGGAGGCCCAAGATTGGCTAAACTCGCCGCCAAAGGGGAAAAGTCCGGTTATAAGTTTCCCCGGCCGATGACCGACAGACCGGGTTTGGATTTTAGTTTCTCGGGACTGAAAACCTACGCCGCCAATACCATAGCCGCCGAACCGGATGATGAGCAGACCCGTGCCAATATCGCCAGGGCATTCGAAGAAGCCGTGGTCGATACCATGGTTATCAAGTGCCGCCGCGCATTGGAGCAAACCGGCTTTAAGCGCTTGGTTATTGCCGGTGGTGTCAGTGCCAATACCCGTCTGAGAAGCTCACTGGCCGAGTTGATGCAAAGTCGTGGCGGCAAGGTTTTCTATCCCAGAGGCGAGTTCTGCACAGATAACGGCGCCATGATAGCCTACGCAGGCTTGCAGCGCCTCAAGGCCGGCGAGCGTGAGACGTTGGCGGTGAAAGGGCAGCCGCGTTGGCCGCTGGATACCCTGGAGGCGATTTCCTGAAGGAGCCTAGCTAACTCATCCTCTGTAACCTGAAAAGTAAAAGGCGCCAATGGCGCCTTTGCTGTTTTTGTGACAGTCGTTACAACCGTGCAATTGCTTCTATTTAGTGCGCCTGGAGCGCGACATTTTGGATTCTTCCCCCTTGAGCAGGCGGCGAATATTATCCTTGTGGCGGATAATGATCAGTGTCGATAGCATTGCCACCGGCAGGGTAAATCTGTCATCCAACCACCAGGTATATAAAGGTGCCAGCAGGGCGGTAACCAGGGCCGCCAGTGAGGAATAACGGGTCAGTAAAACCACCACTAACCAGGTGCCCATCAAACACAGCGCCAAGCCTTCACCTATAGGCGCCATGGCACCGAGCGCTGTGGCTACGCCTTTGCCGCCCTTGAAACCGAAGAAAATCGGATATATATGTCCCAGGCAGGCGGCAATGGCTATTACTCCGAGCCAGACGGCATCTATCCCCATCAGATAAGCGGTATAAGCGGGCAGAGCCCCTTTGAGCATATCAAAGAAAAACACCATGGCGGCGGCCCAGGTGCCACCGATACGCAGCACATTGGTCGCGCCTGGGTTGCCGGAGCCTTTGCCTCTGGGATCCGGCAGACCCTTGAGGCGGCACACCAGCACGGCGCTGGAGATAGAGCCGAGCAGGTAAGCGGCCACAATCATCATTGGGGTCAGTACCATGGTACTCAAATTGGTTTCCTTACTCGTCTTAAGGTATTATCGCGCACATTGAAAAATGCAGCCCTTGCCCGGATAACCCAAGGTGAAAATCTTGACCACTTAATGGTGGTTGGAAATTTCGGGTTCATCTTGTCCTTCAATGCCTTATCCTACTTAAGATTGGGCCAGGTAGAAAGGGGCTGCCGTGAATATCTCCGGAACGCGTCGGATTATAGCGGTTTTATTGACGTTAGCTTATCTGACCTCAGGCCCGGCAGTTGCTAAGGGGGGATTTTATGGACAGAGTGCTGATACGGGAATTACAGATAGAGACGGTTATTGGGATCTACGAGTGGGAAAAACAGATACATCAGACACTGCTTATTGATCTGGATATGGCTTGGGATAACAGAGCCGCTGCAGACAGCGATGATTACAGCCAGGCGCTCTGCTATGAAACCGTCAGCAAGCGTCTTACCGACTTGATTACCGCAAAGCCTATTGAGCTGATTGAAACCGTCGCCGAAATGATAGCCCATTGCCTGATGAGTGAATTTGCAGTGCCTTGGGTCAAGGTGCGGGTGATGAAGCCCGGCGCCATTCCTTCGGCCAAAGCGGTCGGTGTTGAAATCGAGCGTGGTATCTAACGGCAATATGGCACATATCTACATCAGTCTGGGCAGCAATATCGACCCGGAACGTTATCTGCGTGCAGCTATCCACGAGCTGCACGCTGCTTTTGGCGAGCTGCTGTTGTCATCGGTTTACGAGAGTGAATCAGTGGGATTCAAGGGCAGCAACTTTCTCAATATGGTGGTGGGCGCTCATACGTCACTCGGTATTGCCGAAGTGGTGGCCTGTTTCAAGCAGATAGAGCTGCGCCATGGTCGGCTCCCGGGTGCCAAAAAGTTTGCTCCGCGGACTCTTGACTTGGATCTACTGCTCTACGATGACAAGGTCTGTCAGCAGCCCATTGTTTTACCCAGAGCCGAGATCCTGACCAACGCTTTTGTGCTTTGGCCACTGGCTGAACTGGCACCGCAAACCAAGCATCCTCTGGCACAACTCAGCTACCAGCAGTTGTGGCAGGAATATGATAAGGCCAGTCAGAAGCTCTGGCCTATCGCTTTCGATTGGGGCCTGTCGGCCTGATTTTTTAAGGACAATTATGGACACATTACAGGTCATTATCCTTGCCCTGATCCAGGGCCTGACTGAATTTTTGCCTATTTCCAGCTCGGCGCACCTTATTTTACCCTCTCAGTTACTCGGCTGGGAAGATCAGGGGCTGGCCTTCGATGTGGCAGTGCACATAGGCTCACTACTCGCTGTGGTACTCTACTTCCGTACTGAAATCATAGCTATGCTGAATGCTTGGTTTGGCAGCATATTCAAGGGCAATCACAGCGCCGAGAGTAAACTCGCCTGGTGGATTATTCTGGCTACCATACCTGCAGTCATCTTTGGTTTTATGGCCAAAGATTTGGTTGAAACTTATCTGCGGGGGCCGGGTGTTATCGCCATTACTACTGTGGTATTCGGTTTGCTGCTCTGGTGGTCAGATAAGATGGCTCGGCTTGAACTTACTGAGTATCAAACCGGTTGGCGCAAGGCATTGATGATAGGTTTTGCCCAGGCATTGGCGCTTATTCCCGGCACCAGTCGCTCGGGGATCACCATGACTGCGGCCCTGATGCTGGGGCTTAATCGCGAGGCGGCGGCGCGTTTTTCTTTTTTGATGTCAATTCCAGTGATCCTGGGCGCGGCGCTGCTGATGGGCAAAGATCTGCTCGAAGGCGGGCATGTGATTGACTGGCAAGCCTTGATTTTGGGTGTGGTGCTTTCTTTTGTCGCGGCCTTCACCTGTATTCACCTGTTTTTGAAGATCATCAGCAAGATGGGCATGCTGCCTTTCGTGATCTATCGTTTGGCGCTCGGCGCACTTCTGTGCGGCTTTATTTTTCTGTGAGGCCTTAAGATGAATTCAGTGCAATTTCAGTGCCCTGTTTGCCAGAGTGAACTCAGGCAACATCTGGCATCCAGAGGTTTTTACTGCGCCAACAAACATCACTTCGATCGCCAGGAAGACGGCTATTGGCTGCTGGCCAAGCCCAAGAGCGCGGCGGTACATGCCTTGTCGCGCCAGGCGTTGCGGGCCCGGCGTTTTTTGTTGCAGTCTGAGTTGATGGCGCCTTTGCATCAGGCGCTCAATCTCAAGCTGACCAGACTTGCTGAAAACTGTGAAGCTGTACTTGACCCCAACGCCGGAGACGGCGCTTTGCAGCAGATGCTGCAACTGCCGGAAGAGCTGCAACGCCTATTAATCTGTGATGCGCAAAATGCTGCCTTCGCTGCAGCCAAGGCATTGCCTGAGGCGCAGGTTTTTCTCAGTGTTGCCAAGCGTTTGCCCTTCGCAGATGCGCAGTTTTCACTGGTGACTCTGCTCGATGGTCAGCTCAAGGGCAAGGAGATCCCCAGGGTGATGAAGCCGGGGGCACATCTTATGATGTTGGCACCCGGGCCCAGGCACTTATGGCAGTTGCGTGAACAATTGAATGCTGACCTTAAGCTGCGCGAGTTCAGTATCAGCCTGCCTGCAGAGTTGACAGTGCTGGAAACCGAGAGCTTGAGTTTTTCGCTGGATGTCAGTGGCGAACAGGCGTTGACGCTTCTGGAAACCACCCCTTATGCTTGGCGTGCCGGTGAAAAGCAGAAGCGCTCGATTGCCGGACGGGCCATCAAGGGATTGGAGCTGGATTACCGTTTGTTGGTGATTAAACGAAACTGAGTTTGAGCCTTGGATTTAGGCTGAAAAGTGAAGGTTAGCTGGAATCTTGAACAGGACTGAATGGAAGCCATTGTAGGCTTCAGCGAAAAGCAAATCGGCAACACCTTGGTGTTGCCGATCCGGGACTGAATTACTTCTTGTAACGAGAAGCAACGTTGTCCAAGCGGTCGTTAGCACGCTTAGCTTCAGACTGAGCGTCCATAGCAGCAGCTTTGGCATCTTTAACGTCAGCAGACAGTTTGCCTTGCTCTGCTTTCAGAGAGCTAACTTCGGCTGATAATTGATCAACTTTGTTGCCCAGGTTAGCAACGCTTTCTTCCAGAGCAGTGGTGTTGGCACAGCCACCCAGCAGAGCAGTCATTGCTACGCCAGCAATCATCAGTACTTTTTTGTTCATGAAGAAATCCCTTTAGATAGGTTGGATTTTTAATGGCTCGACTGCAAAACAGCCGACACCGCCTAATTATGTCATAGTCAATTTATTTTGCTACGAATATTCACGCACAGGCCACTTTACCTTATCGAATACTCATTGAATTGCCAAGTCTTTGGGAAAATAGCCAGTTTTTTTCGCTATTTTTTTAACATAACTGAAATTATCACTGTCAATATCTTGCCTTTCTCTCAGGAAACGGCGGAATTCAGTAACAGTTGCTTTTCTTGACGTACTGCAGCAATCCGCTGCTGAGCAAGTTCTACCCTGATGGCCGGGCCCTTGTGCCCTGCTGCTACTATGGGTTTGACATCTATCGCTGCTGCCACCGCAAAAAGCTGCCTCAACGCCTGCGCCTGAGGGTAGGGGGCTTGTTCAAGCCCGGTGCGGCCTTTGGCATCGGCCTCACAGGCCAGCGCCAGTTGCTCCAGGCGCTCTGGCTTGCGCCAGAAATCGGCTTTATCGAAGATTTTCACTATGGTTTCCGGTCTGAGCTCCATCAAATTATGAATATTTTGATGCTGATCGCTGACCAGCAACGCCAGATCTCGATACTCAGAAGGCACTCTGAGCCGCTCACACAGATTGCGGATAGGTGCCAGACCTTTCTGGCCGTGACCGTGATGTTTGGGCAGCATGTCGGCCGGGGTCAAAGCCTTACCAAGATCGTGTACCAGCGCGGCAAAACGCACCGCTTTGTCCTGGGTCAGTCTAGCGGCTTGCTCCAAAACCATAAGTGTGTGAATGCCGCTATCGATTTCAGGATGCCATTTGGCCGGTTGCGGTACGCCGAACAGGGCGTCGATTTCCGGCATCAGTGCTTGTAAAGCCTTGGCCTGACGTAGAACTTCAAAGAACACCTGGGGCTGCTCGCAGCCGAGCACCTTATCCAGTTCCTGCCATACCCGCTCCGGCGTTAGTGCGCCAAGCTCGGGGCCAGCGGCAATTTCCTGCATCAGAGCCAGGGTTTCTGGGGCGATACTGAAACCTTGAGGCGCAAAGCGGGCGGCAAATCTGGCCACTCTGAGTACCCGTAGCGGGTCTTCAACGAAAGCGGGGGAGACATGCCTTAGCACCCTGGTTTTGATATCCTTTCGGCCGTTGTAGGGGTCGTGCAGTTCGCCATCCTCACTTTGGGCTATGGCATTAATAGTCAAGTCCCGCCGCAATAGATCTTCTTCCAGCGTGACGTCGGGCGCCGCATAACAGGAAAAACCGCCGTATCCCAAGCCTGTCTTGCGCTCGGTTCTTGCCAGGGCATATTCCTCTTGGGTTTTGGGGTGCAGAAACACAGGGAAGTCCTTGCCCACCTGCCGGTATCCCAGTGAGACCATCTGCTCCGGAGTCGCTCCGACGACCAGATGATCCCTGTCTTTGACAGGCAAACCCAATAGCTTATCGCGTACCGCTCCGCCAACCAGATAAATCTGCACGCTTGTGAATTCCTTATAATCGACTGCTTTGGTAATGGCCTCAGGATATCATGAGAGCGGGCCGCTGGGGACTTTCCCGTGCATCACATAAATGGCGGCCGGGGTTTTACAATTTATGACCTTGCCTTAAACTGAGCAGTCTCTAACAAAGAAGGATGGTAGTGCCTATGTACAAGGCCTTTTATGGACTGAACGATAACCCGTTTTCAATTGCACCCAATCCCAGTTACCTGTTTCTCAGTGACAGGCATAGGGAAGCCTTGGCGCATTTGACCTATGGCCTGGGAGAGATGGGGGGCTTTGTGCTGCTGACGGGCGAAGTGGGCACAGGAAAAACCACAGTTTCCCGTTGTTTGTTGCGGCAACTACCGGATAACACGGATACTGCCTTTATCCTCAATCCATCTCTAACCGAGCTTGAGCTGCTGGCCACACTTTGTGATGAGTTGAAAATTCCTTATGGTGAGGCACCTACCCTTAAGCAGTTGACCGATCATATCAGTGGTTTTCTGCTGGCTAACCATCAGGCCGGACGCAACACAGTATTGATCATTGATGAGGCCCAACATCTGCGGGCCGAAGTGCTTGAGCAACTGCGCTTGCTTACCAATCTGGAAACTGATACCCGTAAATTGTTGCAGGTGATCCTCATAGGTCAGCCCGAGTTGCAGCAACTGCTCAAGCGTCAGGAGTTGCGGCAACTGGCGCAACGTATAACCGCCCGGTACCATCTGTTGCCGCTCACTGAAGAGGAAGTGGGTTTCTATGTGCAGCACAGGTTGCAGGTTGCCGGACGTAGCGAACCCCTGTTCAATCGCGGCGCGATTCGGGCGCTGCATAAATTCAGTGGTGGTATTCCAAGGCTTATCAACCTCTTGTGTGAGCGAGCACTGATGGCGGGTTATGGTCAGTCGCGAACGCCTATTGATACCAAGATGGTGGCCTCTGCCGCCGAAGAGGTGCTGGGAGAGAAAATCAAACAGCGTAATTATTGGTTACCGGCTTCTGCTGCCGCTATGCTGCTTTTGGCATTTGCCGGTGGTTACTATTTCCTGGCGCAGCCGGAGAAGGCTGTGGCCCAAGATCAGTCCGGACGCCAACTTCATTCAGGGACAGATGCCAAGCAGACTCAGGTTTCCGGTAATCCAGCTGCTGTTAACCATCCTTCTGTCAATCCAGCTGGCGCAGATAAGCCCGCTGTCAACCGGGCACAACGGATCCTGACGCAGGCCATAGATCAGAGCCGCAATATCGATACTGCCTTCGCGGCGCTGTTTGCGCTTTGGGACAAGGTGCCATATTCAGGCATCAGCGCTTGTCAGGCCGCTGAGCAGCAGGGGCTTGCCTGTTATCAGCAGCAGGGTAATCTCAACTCCTTGCTACGGCTCAATTATCCGGCTGTGGTCTATCTGGAAGATGAACAACAGCAGCCTTTCTACGGCACTTTGGTTACTAAAGATGGTGAACAGTTACTGCTACAACTCAATGAACAGCAACTTTGGGTCAGTGTTGATTGGTTCAACCGTCATTTCAGCGGCACTTTTGAAATTATCTGGGATGCCCCCAAAGATCCGCTCAAGGCGATAGGCCCCAGTGCCGGCTTGGCTCAAGTGCAGTGGCTGGAAAATACTCTGGCGCAGGTAGATGGGCGCCAAGCCAGATTAATGAGCTATTTTGACAGCGAGCTGGAGCAGTCGTTGCAACAGTTTCAACGTCGTCATGGTTTGAAGCCGGACGGTATTGCCGGTAGCCAGACTTTGGTTCAGCTCAACCTGTATCTGAGCCATCAAGGGCCCAGATTGTATGCGGGGGGAGAGAGCTGATGTCTATTCTTCTTGATGCGGTGACCCGGGCCAAACAGCAGGAAATGGGAGAGCAGTTGGATCCTGTGTTGACCCCCAGAGCGCAATATCGTCAGCCTTCATCTGGCAGAGCCTATTTCAAGCCGCTGGCAGTATTGGTAGTCGCTGTGCTGGCAGGAGGGGGGCTGGCTTGGGGTTGGCACATGTTGGATAACAGCAAAAAGATTCAGGCTCCCGAGACATCTTCAGTTGAGGCGCAAGCCTCGCCACAGGGCGCCCAGCAGCAAGCCAGGAAACAAGATAATCCTCAAAGAGACAAGCAACCAAACCAAGCGGCCGAGAGGGCTGCTGAGGTGCGTTTAGCCGGAAAAGTTGCTTTGCCTCTGGCTCAACCTATACCTCAGGCTCAAGTGGTTCAATCTCGACTAACCCAATCGCAAACTATACAACCGCAGAGCACACAGCCTCAAAATGCCCAAGCTGTGAGTAGCACAAATCTAAACCAAAGGGGCGAAGCCAATCAGAGTCAGGCTTTAGCGAGTACTGAGCTTAATCATAATGATACGCTGGCTGCCAGTGTGGCTGAAGCGGCCAAAGAGCTGCAGTTTGAGCAAGTTCAGTCTGGCAGTTCATCTTTTGCAAATCAGCGGCAAGCGATACAGGCAGCGGATGAGGAGCCGATTATCCTGGGAGCCAATCCCAACCGCCGCGGACTTGAAGTGCTCGAGTCACTCAAGCGCCAGGTCAATGATGCGGCTGAGGATGTGGGACTATCCAGTGCCGAGAGTCGCCGCCAGGATGAATTGGTGGCTCAGTTTCAGGCTGCATTAGCCGATGTTGAGCACCGACACTCGGCGGAAAAACCTGTATCGCCTCCTGAATTGGACCCCATTCCCAAAACTGAGGAAGAGGTGCCTCCCTATGGTGGCTTGCCTGCCGGACTGCAACTGCAAGTGCCTGAATTTGATATCAGTGCCCATGTATACGCTTCTGAGCCTTCCAAGCGTTGGTTGAATGTAGACGGTGCCGAATTGCAGGAGGGCGATAGTATCAAAGGAATATTAAAGGTTGTTGAGATCCGTCCAAGAGACGTGGTGCTGGAAATTCAAGGGCAGAGGTTTAGGGTACCGGCAATCTGACCTGGTTTTAAACTGGCGATGAACCTGAAAATGGACTTTCAATGGGGCGGATAGCCTCTGCATCCAGAGTCAATCTTCACCGTCTGGCCTGTTTAAACAAGCACTCCGAATGATGTTTGTTTGAACAGGCCTTTAATACCAGGTTCTGCTATGGCTCTAAGCTATATATGACTACGACATGGGGAAGATTAATGATTAGAGACAAGGAGTTGGGCCGGTAGACAGTTACAGAAACAAAAACGCCACTCGGTGAGTGGCGTTTTTGCTGTTTCATGGTGCCGGCACCAAGAGTCGAACTCGGGACCTACTGATTACAAGTCAGTTGCTCTACCAACTGAGCTATGCCGGCTAAATTGTGGTGCCCGAACCCGGAATCGAACCAGGGACACGCGGATTTTCAATCCGCTGCTCTACCAACTGAGCTATTCGGGCAACTGAACTGAGTGTCAGTCATCTACTTCGAACCGGGGGTTGAGGCCCGTGTCGTTCGGAGTGCGCGTATAATATAGTTCTGAATTTTTTCCTGCAAGTGCTTTTTCGGCATAAATCCTGTGTTCGCTCAGTTAATGCTCAGAATTGGGCTTTTTGAGCTGAAATCAAACTGATATCGCTTGAAAAGCCAGCAGGCCGCCCATTGCATCAAACTATCTTTGCCTCAATCTGCCGTGTTACCCGCAGCACTGTGGCTCTTTAAGCCCACCTTTTGTCCTTCTTTCTAAAATTTCGAAATAAATAGCCAATATTTAATGATTTTAGTTTTCATTTAGTTTCCATATGATGTGCTTAAGACATAGCTTAAGGATAGAAAATGCTTGCCAACACTCGTCAGGGCTACGGCCTTGTCAGCATTTTGAACCACTGGTTATCGGCTATTGCCGTGATAGGCCTGTTTGGGCTCGGCTACTGGATGGTTGATTTGACCTATTACAGTGCCTGGTATCAGAAGGGGCCACATCTGCACAAGAGTATCGGCATTTTGCTGTTGGCGCTTACCTTGGTCAGATTGTTGTGGAAACTACTGAGCCCGTCGCCACAGGCGATACCGGACAAGCCTTTACTGCAGAAGGCGGCTCGTTTGGCGCATTGGGGACTCTACCTGTTGCTGATGCTGATTATGTTGAGCGGCATATTGATCTCCAGCGCCGATGGCCGGGGTATCGCGGTATTTGACTGGTTTGAGCTGCCGGGTGTCGGTGAGCTGTTTAACAATCAGGCCGATATCGCCGGGGCGATACATAAATACGCCGCCTATAGCTTGATAGCTCTGGTGGTGCTGCATGCCTTGGCGGCGCTGAAACACCATTTTATCGACAAAGATCAGACACTCGTCAGGATGATTAAACTCAAGAGAGGATAGCAAAATGAAAAAGACCCTGTTTGCCGGTTTGCTAGGCAGCGCCCTGTTATTGCCTTGCGCCGTGAATGCCGCCGACTATGTGATTGATACCCAGGGCGCCCATGCCTCTATCAACTTTAGAGTCAACCATCTTGGCTACAGCTTTGTGGTCGGGCGTTTTAACGAATTTGAAGGCAGCTTCAGCTTTGACAAGGCCAACCCGGCAGATGCCAAGGTGAATGTGACCATCAACACCCAAAGCCTGGATTCAAACCATGCCGAGCGGGACAAGCACCTGCGTTCGGCCGACTTCATCAATGCCGGCAAGTATCCCAAGGCCAGCTTCAAGTCCACCAAGGTGGAGGACAAAGGCAATGGCGAATTGGCGATTACCGGTGACTTTACCCTCAATGGGGTGACCAAGCCGCTGACCATAGATGCCAAGGCTATCGGTGAAGGGCAGGACCCTTGGGGTGGTTACCGCGCCGGTTTTGTCGGTTCTACCGAGTTTGCCCTCAAGGATTACAAGATTACTACCGATCTGGGCCCGGCTTCCACTCACGTCAAACTCGACCTGGTGGTTGAAGGGGTTAAACAGTAACCCACAATAGTTTTTACAGAAGGCGCCGTCGGCGCCTTTTTCTTTGGCTTGTAAACTGGCAGCGAAAGTCACCGAAAGTCACCGAAAGTCAGCGCCGATATGGCACAATGAGCGCCAATAAAAACAATCAGGCCCGGATACCTGAGCCGCCGGTGAGTTGTGAGTTGAAACCATGTTGAATATCGAAACCCTTGAGCAGCTTAAACAACTGCTCGAAAGCCAACCCGCGGTATTGTTGCTGTTCGGCGGCGAGCATTGCGGCGTGTGTCAGGCGTTGAAGCCCAGAATAAGCGCCATGTTGGCCGACGAGTATCCACTATTGCAGGCGGCCTATATCGATTGTCAGGGCCCTGGCCAGCAGCTATCTGCCCAGATGAGTATCTTCAGTCTGCCCGTGGTGCAGGTCTATTTTGGCGGCGAAAAGTTTGCCGAGTTGCAGCGGGTATTTTCTCTGGCGGATCTGCGAGAGGCAATTGACAGGCCCTATCGGCTCAGTTTTGAGTCGTTTTAGCCCAAACAATGATGTGCCAGTATTCGATGCTTGTTTGATTAAGCTATTAAATATAGTTTCAACGCAAGTCGCACCTGCGCCTGGGATTGAGGTTAGATTATGAAGAGAGCAGTGAAGGCAGTCCAATTTTACTGATATTCAACAAACTGAGTTTTGTGAACTAGATCCCGTAGTCAATTTTGACTTTGGTGATAAGGCAACACAAGAGAAGATGATTAAGGATAAAGAAATATCAAATTATAATCTTTTTGGTCGAGAACCACCTAATCGCTTGTTGATTGTCAACCAGTGGTTAACTAACATCTCACTATAACTGACAACCTCGAAACCTTTACAGGCCTGCAGTCATAAACAAACCGCACCAAGAGTTCTGTCCACACAGCACAGATGCTGCAAGGTCCCAAGTCCATTGCCAATCGAGTATATCGCCGGTGAGCCCTGGATGGTGTTCGTGCCTGAATTCGCCACGAACTGGCCGATAAATCTCGTCGCGACAGCAAAAGATAAAGGCCCATAAGGGCCTTTTCTCATTTCGCTCAATGCGCTACAGCTATAGCGCCTTATTCATCTTCTGCCGGTGGCACATAGCCTTCAATCTGTACTTCCTGACCTTCGAACAGGAAGGCGACCATCTGCTCTTCCAGCAGTTTGCGATCATCGACATTCATCATGTTCAGTTTCTTTTCGTTGATCAGCATGGTCTGTTTTTTCTGCCACAGGCCCCAGGCCTCTTTGCTGATGTTGTCGAAAATGCGCTTGCCGAGTTCGCCGGGATACAGTTGGAAATCCAGGCCATCGGCTTCTTTCTTGAGATAGACGCAGTTAACTGTGCGTGCCATGTTTACTCCTTGGTCAGACTCGGTTCCAGGCTGGCCAATACCCGCTCTGTTGCAGCGGCCAGTCCCACCCGGGAAGGTTGGTTTAAGTTATACCAGAGACAGGGTTTGGGTTCCATTACCCTGTCTTTACTCTGGGCGCTGTGACCTTGGTCCAGCAGCATGTCTGTGGCTACTTTGCTCTTTAGTCGCAGCAACATAGGCTGGGCGTCCAGGTGAAAGTGGCTGAAGGTGTGACGAAAACCGGGCAGCTCAGTGATGCTGTGCTCTGCAAGCCCCAAGGCTTTGGCGGCTTGCTGCAGGTTTTGTCTGTTGCCAAACTCGGGGAAACACCAGAGGCCGCCCCAGATCCCGGCGGGAGGCCTTTGCTGCAGCAAGATCTCGCCATCGTGTTCCAGCACCAGTAGCCAGGCTTCTTTGGCCGGAATCGCCTTCTTCGGCTTTTTGCCGGGGAAGTCGCCCTGGCGCCCCATTAGCTGCGCCTTGCAGTCGCGGGCGACCGGGCACTGGTCACAGGCGGGGCGGGAGCGGGTGCATATGGTGGCACCTATATCCATCATCGCCTGGTTGTATTTTTGGATCTCTGCCTTGGGCGTGAGCGCTTCTGTCAGCTGCCAGAGTTGGTTTTCCACATCCTTTTGCCCGGGCCAACCTTTTATGGCGCCGTGGCGGGCCAGTACCCGTTTGACGTTGCCATCCAATATGGGGTGATGTTGCCCCAAAGACAGCGACAGCACCGCACCTGCGGTTGAGCGGCCAATGCCCGGCAGTGCCAGTACCGAGTCGAAGTCGGTTGGAAACTCGCCTTGGAACTCATCACGCACCTTGATGGCGGCCTTGTGCAGGTTACGGGCGCGGGCGTAATAGCCCAGACCTGTCCACAGATGCAGCACTTCGTCTATGTCGGCATTGGCCAGGCTGACGACATCGGGGAAACGGGTAATGAATTTTTGGAAGTAGGGGATAACGGTCGCGACCTGGGTCTGCTGCAACATGATTTCAGAAATCCATACTTTGTATGGGGTCTTTTGCTGTTGCCATGGCAGAGTCTTGCGACCATTCAAGTCGTACCATTTTACGATACGTTCTGCGAAAGAGGCTGTTTTGTTCATCGGCGCAGTGTAGCCGCAGCCAAGGGGCGAAACAAGGAGATTGATCCCCTCAAATGATTGACTTATTTCGTTCTTGTGGATTGTTGGTATACTTTTTCAGCATCAGGGCTTGCACTGTATGGTGAACTTTGGATAATGCCCTTCTTTTTCACACCTCTCTAGGGGCAAAAATGAGCGAAGTCACAACGGCCGAGTTTAACGAAGAAGGCAAGTATCTGCGCAAAGTAAGAAGCTTTGTGCTGCGTGAGGGTCGCCTCACCAAGGGCCAGGCCCAGGCCTTGGAAGCGCATTGGGGCAGCATGGGGCTGGATTATTCTCCCGAGCCTCTGGATTTGAACGCCGTCTTTGCCCGTGAGGCAGATACAGTGCTGGAGATAGGTTTTGGTATGGGCGCCTCACTGGTGACCATGGCCAAGGAAGCCCCTGAGCTTAACTTTATCGGTATCGAAGTGCACAAGCCTGGTGTGGGCGCCTGTCTTGCCGATGCCGGCGAAGCCGGAGTCACTAACCTGAGAGTATTCCATCACGATGCCATGGAAGTGCTGGAGCATGCCATTGCCGATAATTCTCTGGCGCGGCTGCAGCTGTTTTTTCCCGACCCATGGCACAAGAAACGCCACCACAAGCGCCGCATAGTGCAGCCGGCCTTTGCCGAGTTGGTGCGCCGTAAACTGAAAATTGGTGGTGTGTTCCACATGGCTACCGATTGGGAAAACTACAGCGAACACATGCTGGAAGTGATGAATGCCGCCCCCGGCTATCGCAACCTTTCCAGCGATGGCACTGTAGTGCCACGGCCGGATTATCGTCCGTTGACCAAGTTCGAGGCCCGCGGCCAGCGCCTGGGTCACGGTGTTTGGGATCTGATGTTCGAACGTACAGAGTAATTACACCTGAGGGAGAAGCAGTATGGCTATTCGCAGTCGTCGTTTGCGCAAGAAGTTGCGTGTTGATGAATTCCAGGAGTTGGGATTTGACGTTAGTTGGCGCTTTGCCGACTCTGTGTCGGAGGAACAGATAGATCCCCTGGTCGACCGTTTTATTGATGAAGTTATAGAACCTAGAGGCTTGGGCTTCCACGGTGGTGGCCACAGAGAGTGGGAAGGCATTATTGCCACCCAAAGAATTGGCAAGTGCACCGAAGATGACAGAAGCGCAGTCAAGGCATTCTGGGAAGCTCAGCCAATCAGCGAGTTGGAAGTCACTGAGCTGTACGACATTTGGTGGAGTTGATCCCGGATGAGGCCTTGCTTGAGCAGGTGCTCGACAGGGTTCGCCCTCTGATTGGCCAGGGTAAGGTGGCGGATTATATTCCGGCCCTTGCCCGGGTCAATGCCAACAAGCTGGGGATTGCCGTTACCATGGCCGACGGCACCACAGTGGGGGCAGGGGATTATTTAGAGCCTTTTTCCATTCAAAGTATTTCCAAAGTGTTCAGCCTGACATTGGCGCTGACACTCTATGAAGAAAGCGAAATCTGGAGCCGGGTAGGCAAAGAGCCGTCGGGTCACTCATTTAATTCTCTGGTGCAGGTGGAGTTGGAGCGCGGCATTCCCCGTAATCCCTTTATCAATGCCGGGGCACTGGTCATCGCCGACTTGCTGCAGAGTCGCCTCGGAGCGCCCAAGCACAGAATGCTGGAAGTGGTTCGCCGTTTGGCGGGTAATCCCCATATCTGCTACGACAAGGTGGTGGCCGATTCCGAGTATCAGCACAGTGCCCGCAATGCTGCCATTGCCTATCTGATGAAGTCCTTCGGTAACTTCAACAATGATGTGGATACTGTGCTGCGAAGCTATTTCCATTACTGCGCCTTGAAAATGAGCTGCGCCGATCTTTCCCGGGCTATGATGTATCTGGTCCAAGGCGGTAAGGCATTGGATGGCAAAGCGCTGATATCACCGCTGCAGAGCCGCAGACTCAATGCACTTTTGGCTACATCCGGGCTTTATGATGGCGCCGGTGAGTTTGCCTACCGGGTCGGCATGCCGGGCAAGAGTGGAGTCGGTGGTGGCATAATCGCGGTGATCCCCGGTGACATGTCCATCTGTGTCTGGTCGCCTGAGCTTGACCGCAGCGGCAACTCACTCGCCGGAACGGCAGCGCTTGAGCAACTCAGGCTGGCTGTTGGCCGCTCAATTTTCTGATCCCAAAGGCAGCATTCCGCTGCCTTTGTTTTTTTACGCCATACCATAGTTTTCAGCCTAAAGTTGCACATTAGGCGCTTGCCGGGTTTCCGGCGATGGATGTTTCTCATTGCCTGCCGCAAGCTTATGCACAGGCGATCCTGTGACACGCTGTTAACCCATCCTTGGGCGCTCGACGAAAACGTCCCTGTTTTCGACGGTCACAGTTCCGCCTGTGCCTGGAATTAGGCGTATATCTGCAGCTGAATACGACACTTTGGGATGAGGAATTGCACCAAATTCCCTCTTCGGAGCCGCCGAAAGCCGTTGGCGCAAATAACGTGGCTGAGGGCGAATGCTCGCCGGTGGCGAGTGTGCTTATGAGCGCGAGCCAAGGAAGGCGAGCTGGCCTTTATCCATGGAAGGATTTGGATGCCGAAGCAGCGACAGTCGAATCAGGGGCGAGTGTCGCCTAGCGACGAGCTCACGAGCGCGAGACAGGATGTTGAGCTGGGTCAGAGTCACATGGATGTGACTCGGAGCGTCTGAAGCGCTAGTTATTTGCGCCATTAGGCCGAGGGGCTTTCGACACCGTGTGGGGCGGCAAGGGAGATCCAAGCGGGGATTGCTGTTGATCCCCGCTTGGTCGGGTGTGGGGCGGTGAGTGTCGCATAGCGACATGCTTACGAGCGAGAGCAAGGGATGGCGAACTGGCAGTTGTGCATGGATGCACTTGCTCCACGACTTTAGGCCGCTGGTACAGCGGCTATCATGGCTTTGAACTAAATCTCACCAATAAACCTGGTGTTAGCTGTAATCTAAGTTGTAGCCCATCACCTGCGGTGCGCTTTCGCACAGGCGATCCTGTGACTCGCTGCAAGTACGTCCCTGTAAGCTCTGCCTCGCCATCCCTGGCTCGGAAGGTCACAGTTCCGCCTGTGCCTGAAAATGAGGTGTATGTCTGCGGGCATATAGATCGCTTCAAACAAGTTAGCTCTTACAGAATTGCACCGACTCCCCTTCGGAGCCGCCGCAGGTGTTGTTGCAAATTGGCGTAGCCGAGACAGGGATGTCGAGGCTCGAAGGTCGAGCAAGGCGAATGTTGCGAAGCGACAAGTTCATGAGCGCGAGCCAAGGAAGGCGAGCTGGCCGTTATGTATGGATGCATTTGGCGAGTCCTGAGTGTAGCCAATTTGTTTCATAAGCCAGCGGGGATTTCGGCTACGTCGGGGTGTCCTTGGGGATGCAAGGGGCTTTGGACAAGCAAAGCCTCTTGCCCGGTGTGGTTTGGCGAGTGTAGCGTAGCGACTGGCTACGAGCGAGAGCCAGGGATGGCGAACTGGCAGTTGTGCATGGATGCACTTGCTCCACGACTTTAGGCCGCTGGCACAGCGGCTATCAGGCTTTGAACCAAATCCCACCAATAAACCTGGTTTTAGCTGCCAGCTAAGTTGCAGCCCATCACCTGCGGTGCGCTTTCGCACAGGCGATCCTGTGACTCGCTGCAAGTACATCCCTGTAAGCTCTGCCTCGCCATCCCTGGCTCGGAAGGTCACAGTTCCGCCTGTGCCTGAAAATGAGGTGTATGTCTGCGGACACTTCAGATGTTTCAAGCTACTCCATTCTCACAGAATTACACCGACCCCGCTCAAAGCTCCACGACTTTAGGCCGCTGGCACAGGGGCTATCATGGCTTTGAACCAAATCTCACCAATAAACTTGGTGTTAGCTGTAATCTAAGTTGCAGCCCATCACCTGCGGTGCGCCTTTCGCACAGGCGATCCTGTGACTCGGCGTTAATACGTCCCTTATCTCCATGGATGGAGTGTATGCCGACATTTGTCTGGAACAAAATTCGGCCCTGTTTTCGACGGTCACAGTTCCGCCTGTGCCTGGAAAATAGGCGTATGTCTGCAGCTCAAAACAACTCTGTGTGGGAAGAGTTGCACCAATTCCCCCCTTTGGAGCCGTCGCTGGCATTGTTGCCAATTGGGTCGACGGGGCGAACTGGCCCTTGTGCATGGATGCACTTGCTCCACGACTTTAAGCTGCTGGCACAGCGGCTATTATGGCTTTTAATCCCGAATACAGTGAAGAAAAGGAACAGTCTAGGCCATCCTGAGTATTCCCTGTTAAACCTTTCTTTGGTTTCTTGTGTCTTATTCATCATAACGGCTACAAGTTGGCAAAATTTGCCACTCGTAGATGGTGGATTTTCATATTTTGCTGCCTTGCTTGATATTAATTCTTTTAATATCAGTTAATTATAACTTTGGCACAAAGTCTGCTTTATTCTGAGCCATAAGCGGTAATCAAGTTTACTCGGCAGATTAAAACGAGAGGGAAGACAGAATGAAACAAGCGATTGGTGGAATATCTTTGGTGTGTGCATTGTTTGCGGCGGCGCCTGTTATGGCGATCAACTTTGAGCCAAGAGATGAGCAATGCGAGATGTCGCTCAACTACGACATCTCACTGGAACCCAAGAGGCTGAGTGTCAGTAATCAAGGGAAAGAACACTATCGAATTGAGCCGGGCCGCCTCTATGTGGAAGGTGAAGAAGTGGTCTTGAATGCCGAGCAGAGCAAGCTTGTCAACGAGTACTCGGATGCCATGGCTCAGCAGTTACCCGAAGTCATCTCTTTGGTGGAAGATGCCGTCACCATGGCGAGCGAGGCCGTGAGCATGGCCCTGACACCACTCTTGGGGGATGCCGCCGCTGCCAAGTTGGATGAAACTATGGGCAGTCTGCAACAGAGAGTCTATGAAGTGGCTCATCGCAATGGTGACCAGTACTTCCTCGGGGCCACTGAAGAGTCGTTGGAAAACGCCTTTGGTGATGAGTTTTCCAAAGAGATAGAGCAACTGGTGCAGCAGTCGCTAGGCAGTTTGATGATGGCCATGGGCAGCGCCATGATGTCAGGTGAGGGCGAAACCTTTGATGAGAAGATCAATGCCTTCAGCCAGAAGATGGAAAAGATGGGCAAGGATATTGAAGTGCAAATGGAGTCTCGTGCCCAGGAGATGGAGCAGAGAGCCGACGCGCTTTGCGACAACTTCCAACGTTTGCTGGTGCTGGAAGACAAGTTACGCAAGCAGATCCCTGAGCTGGGCGAATTCCAGGTACTGTCCGGCAAGGTTGAACTGCAGCAATAAGATTTAAGCTGGTGATTCCCCCTGTATCTTCCCCTCCCTTGATACAGGGGTTTTTTATTGATTGTCTGTCGATTATGTCATCACTGCGGCGGTTTTTTTGGCTCAAGGCTATCCTTGGGTTAGAGTCAATAACAAAGAATTGGTATACTTCGCAAAAATAATAAAACTGACACCCAAGTCAGGACTCAGTGACTCTACCCAGTGCGCTTTCCAAAACCCGGCAGCCCACACCCCATTTTGGGGTCTTGACGGTGAGGCCCGTCGCTTTTCCAGGAAAGCTTTTACCAGTGTTGTAAACGGCTTAAGGCGACTTTCATGTTAGAACTGTTAGAACCTATCGCTATTTTCACTCATGTCGCCCGTGCCGGCAGCTTCAGTGCAGCGGCGCGCAGGCTTGGAATATCCAAATCCAAGGTCAGTACCCAGGTTGCCGATCTTGAACATAAACTCGGGATCCAGTTGATCCAGCGAACGACCCGTAGCTTAAGCCTCACCGAAGCCGGTAATCTGCTGTATGTGCAAGGGGAAGAACTGCTCCGGGATGCGGATCAGGCGGTGGCCAGTGTGCACAACCTTAATGATGCCACCCGAGGCGTGCTCAAGGTAGGTATCTCCCAGTCATTCGGCACCATGCATATTATTCCGGCACTGCCCGAGTTTATGACCCGTCATCCGGATCTCGAGCTGCAGGTGAGCCTGTTGGACCATAAGGTTGATGTGGTCAGTGAAGGCCTGGATCTGCTGCTGACCATGTCAGAGCAACTGCCTCTGGGAATGGTGGCCCGCCCGCTGATGAAGTGTCAGTTCCTGCTGGTGGCATCCCCCGGGTATGTTGCAGCTCACGGTATGCCGGCCCGTCCGGAGCAGCTGGTGGAGCACAACTGTTTGGTTTACCACGGTGAATGGCATGAGCACAGCGTTTGGCAATTCAAGAAGGGCGATGATTACTGTGAGATAGGGGTTTCGGGTAATTTCAGAGTCGACAATGCGCCGGCGCTTAAGTCTGCCGCTGTCAGTGGGCTTGGGGTGGTTTATCTCGCCAGTTATCTGCTGGAAGATGAAATAGAAAAAGGTACTCTGGTTCCTCTGCTTCCCGATTGGCAACTGACTCATCATCTGCCGCTGCAGGCTGTTTATCCAAGACGTAAACACTTGGCCCCCAAGGTGAGTGCCTTTATCGAGTTCATCAAGGATCATATAGGTACGCCACCTTATTGGGACAAAAAATATGCAGATCTGTTTGCCCAACGCCAGGAAAAATAAAGAAATATCGTTCTTATAATAGAACAATGAAAAACACTCAAGTTCCGCTTGGGTGTTTTTTGTTTATATATCATATGGATGTTAGGGTTTTATTGGTTTATTCAACCGCTTTATTATTTGATGGGCTTTAAAGATTTTTAATAACCCAGTTGCAGTCTGTTCTGAAATCAATACAATGGTTGCAGTTGATTCGGGTGGAACCAACATACGGGTGTGCCGCGGGACTGACCCCTCCTGCTGTAGACTGCTTGGTTCAACACAGAGTGTTAAGCCCTTATCAATGCCGACCCAGGTTTTCGAACTAAAACAATGTCGGCCTTAAAACCATCATCCTGATTTTGGTTTACCCCGGCCCAGGTGGCCGGGGTATTTTTATGTCTGTTTTCAGGACGGAATCAAGCGCATAAAAAGCCGCTCACGGGAGCGGCAGTTGATTCAGTTTCAAGCCTGGCTTTGCGCGGTTACCCAGTCTTTTACTTCCTGTTCCAGTACATTCAGCGGCAAGGGGCCGTTTTTCAAGACCAGAGTGTGGAAGGCGCGAATGTCGAAACGCTCACCCAGCGCCTCCTTGGCGTAGGCTCTAAGCGCAAGTATCTTGTTCATCCCCACCTTGTAAGCGGTTGCCTGCGAGGGCATAACTATGTGCCGCTCAACCATTTTTACTGCGTCAGATTCGGCATTGGGAGTGTTATCCATGTAATAGGCTATGGCTTGTTCTCGAGTCCATTTCTTGGCATGGATCCCGGTATCTACCACCAAACGGCAGGAGCGCCATAGCTCCATCGCTAATCTGCCAAAGTCTGAGTAGGGATCGCTGTAAAGCCCCATCTCCTTGGGGAAGTACTCACTGTAAAGGCCCCAGCCCTCGATATAAGCCGTGTAAGAGCCGAAGCGACGAAAGCTGGGAAGTCCTTCCAGTTCCTGGGCTATGGCTATCTGCATGTGATGCCCGGGGATCCCTTCATGGTAGGCCAGTGCCTCCATTTGGTATTTGGGCATAGCCATTATGTCATAGAGGTTGGCATAGTAAGTTCCCGGGCGACTGCCATCGGCCGAGGGCTGGTTGTAGAAAGCCTTGCCGGCAGACTTCTCCCTGAAGGCTTCCACCTGTTTGACTATCAACGGCGCTTTGGGCTTTACCTTGAATACTTCATCCAGGCGCGAGTTCATGTTATCGATAAGGGCGATGGCCTCTCTCAGGTAGGCCCGGCGGCCGGCGTCATTGTCCGGGAAGTAGAAGCCCTCATTCTGGCGCATAAACTCGAAGAAGGCTTTGAGATCGCCCTTGAAGCCAACTTTGTCCATGATGGCGCGCATTTCGCCGTGGATCCTGGCGACCTCGTCCAGCCCTAATTGATGAATAGTATCGGCGCTCATCTCTGTGGTGGTGGTATTGGCCAGGGCATTGTTATAGAAGGCGCTGCCGCTCGGGAATTTCCAGACTCCATCTCTGCTGTCGGCCCGTTTTTCCAGGGTTTCGAGATAGGCAATCAGCTTTTGGTAGGCTGGCCTCAATTGTTCTTTGAGGGCGATGGCGGCTTGATCCAGCAGTTTATCTTGGGTGTCTTCATCCAGCTTGAGTTTTGCCAACTTGCCCTTGAAGTCGGCCCAGATAGCGCTGTCCGGCTCACCATCAAACGGCGCGCCATGAATAATATTGCGGCTGTCTGAAAGTACGTGGGGGAATACGAACTTGGGGGCGATTATGCCTTCCTCGGCGCGAACCTCGAGGGCGGTGATCAGCTGCTCAAACAGCTCAGGAACCCCGGCTATACGGCTGATATAGGCGCGGGCATCGGCTTCGTTGGCTATCGAGTGTTGGTTTATCAACAATGAAGGTACCAGCGAGTGAATGCCGTACATCTGGTTGACCGGGTAGTTGTAGTGGCGGAACTTATCATCGCGGATCTGGCGTTGCAGTTTGGCGGTTAACAGCTCCAGGCTCAACTTACTCTGTGAGTCCAACTTTGTCGGATCCAGTTGTGACAGGCGCTCAAGCTGCTGCTTGGCGCGAGCAAGCGCGGCATCATCGGCCGCATCGCCCAGTGAGTCCCATTTGCCGTAATCTGTCTTGATACCAAGAAAGGTCTGCCGCACCGGGCTGGCGGCGACATCCTCGTTGAAGATGGCTTCAAACAGGGCGTTGGCTTTGGCGGATTCGGCCTTGATGACCTCAGGAGCCAGGTTTGATGCTTGGTTACTCTGCCCGGAGACGGAGGCTTGGGCGAGAAGGGGATAACTGCTGCTTAAAACGGCGCCAAGGGCCAGCGTCAACAGACTTTTTCTTATGGTTATAGGCATGGACAACTTCCTTTTTGCTTGGCAATGGCAGGCCGGATGACGATGGCCCGAGTCAGGAAAGACGCACAGAAACCGCGACTGCTATGGCTCATTTGCGTCTAAAGAAGTTAATCCTAATGAAGTTGAGCAATTAAGTATTGGCGTAAATGTTAGAAAATATTTCCTCTTGCTGCTTTCGCTTTGGCAGCAGCAAGAGGAGGCTAATAAGAGATGGAGTTAACAAAACTGCGACAGCAGATCGTTGACGAACATATGTCCCTTGTTAGTGAGCTTCCAGTAGCCGGGAGTGATCTCCACCAGCCCGCGCTCGGCGGCCTGCTGCATGCCTTTATCCAGGGTGTTGGCCGCAACGCCGGTGCGCGCTTCAAATTCGCTCCAGGGGATGGGGCTCATCAGTCGCAGCCTGTTCATCAGGTACTCCAGCGCCCTGTCTTTGGGCAGTACATCACTTACCTCAAATAGATAATCCTCTGTGGCCAAATAACCCTTTGGATGTTTTATCTTTACCGTGCGTACTATGCGGTCCTGCTCCGGTAGCGTCAGCTTGCCGTGGGCGCCGCAACCAATTCCCAGATAATCACCGAATTCCCAATAGTTGAGGTTATGGCGGCACTGAAAACCGGGTTTGGCATAGGCGGATATTTCATACTGCTGGTAGCCAAGGGCTGCAAGTCTTTGCTGGCCCTGTTCATAGATGTGCCAAAGTGCTTCATCGTCCGGCAGCTGCGGCGGGCGTGAATGAAACAGGGTGTTGGGCTCTATGGTGAGCTGATACCAGGACAGGTGCGGAGGGTTGAGCGCCGCCGCCGTGTCGATATCGGCCATAGCCTCTTCAAAGCTCTGGTTCGGCAGACCGTGCATCAGATCCAGGTTAAAGCTCTGGTATCCGGCTGCGGCAACGCCTTTGGCGGCGTTGATTGCTTCATCCTTGCCGTGAATTCGCCCCAGCAGGTTGAGCTTGTCTTTGGCAAAGCTTTGCACACCTATGGAGAGGCGAGTGACACCTGCGGCGCGGTAAGCGCTGAAGTCATCATGTTCCAGAGTGCCTGGGTTGGCCTCCATGGTGATCTCTATGTCATCGGCAAAGGCAATGCGCCGGTTCACGCCTTGCAGCAGCCTGCCTATCTGGGCAGCATCGAATAGGGAGGGGGTGCCGCCACCGATAAAGATGCTGTGCAGTTGCCGGCCTTGAACATAGTGCAGGTCGGTATCGAGATCGCCAAGCAGGGCATCGACATATTCCTGCTGCGGCAGCTCACCCTGTTTTCCGTGAGAGTTGAAATCACAGTAAGGGCATTTCTGCACACACCAGGGAATATGAATATAGAGACTTAGCGGTGGCAGCGTCAGCATCAGCCGAGGATCCCCTGTTGTTTGAAGGCTTCAAGCAGCAATTTCAGCGCCTTGCCTCTGTGGCTGAGGTGGTTCTTTTCATCACTGCTGAGCTCGGCGGCAGTTTGCTGGTAACCACAGGGAATGAATACGGGATCATAACCATGGCCGTTGTTGCCCTTGGGTTCAAAACCTATTTCACCTTCCCAAGCGGCCTGGCAGATGATGGGAGTCGGATCCTTGGCATGACGCATATACACAAGCACGCACTGGAAACGGGCGGTACGGGGGGCTGGCGTTGCCTCTATGGCGCCAAGCAGCTTGTTGTAGTTACCTTCATCCGAGGCGTTGGTGCCACTGTAACGGGCGGAATAGATGCCGGGAGCGCCGTCCAGCGCATCAACTTCGAGGCCAGAGTCATCGGCGATAGCGGGCAAGCCGGTGATTTCGGCGGCATGGCGCGCCTTGATAATGGCATTTTCAACAAAAGTGGTGCCGGTTTCTGCCACTTCAGGCACGTCGAATTGGTTTTGTGGCAACACCTCAATATTGAAGGCGCTGAACATCTCGGCGAATTCTTTGAGTTTTCCCTTGTTGCCACTGGCAAGCACTATCTGTTTCATCTTGGGTTTTCCTTATTTCGCAATGCCGACAATAGTACCATTTTGCAAAAGAGTTTACTCACTCAGCGACAATGAAAAGGCGCGAAAACAAGTAGAGCAGTGGAAGGTTTATCGGTAGCAATCGACATTGGTCTAGGCCAATCTGGTGTGAGCCCGAATGGCCGATGTCGCTTCTTTAAGCCGGCGGTCAATAGCCACTCGGGGCGGCCATAAAAAAACGCCGCTTATTCGGCGGCGCTCTATTGACGGAATGTACCGCTCAATCGACGTAGAATTTCTGTTTGAAGGTCAGAGTGGTGTTGAGCTCGTTGCCGTGTTTGATCAGGATTTGAAAGTTAATCTCCTGATCGTCGCGATAGGGCACCTCGGCAATATAGTAGATGGCATCACCCTCGCGAATTTCACGGAACTTCAACTGCATTCTGGCATCGATAAGATTGTTGGCCAGGCCGGATATCTCGACCGGTACTGCCGGATTGCCCTCTTCACTGGTATCCAGTACGGCGATATTGATGATACCCGTATAACGGCTGCGTTCTATGCCATAGTTCTTGGCGATGGATGGGGTCAAAAAGGTGCTGCCCAGCGCCATATAGTGGATATCGAAATGGCCGACGGCCTGCTTCTGTTCGGCCTGAGCGACACCGGCCAGAGAGCCGAGGCACAAAAGCAGGGTCAAAAATTTGCGCAACATAATGCTTTACCTGAGGTTAAGTGTGTTGAATTGATTATAGTCCCTTGTCTGCTGCCATGGCATCAGAGTAAGGCCTCGATTTCTGCGGGTAATATCTTGGGCGCTTCAATACGCACCTGCTTATGGCGGCCCAGCTCTCCCTTGACTATGGCTATCTGCCCCTTGGGCACCTTGAAGGCCTTGGACAGATACTTGGTCAGGTGGGCGTTGGCTTTGCCGTCCACAGGTGGCGCGGTAATGGCCACCTTGAACTCTTCACCATGCAGGCCAACCAGTTGATCCCGGCTGGCCTTGGGCTGGATATAGAGATTGAGCAACAGGTCCTGCTGCTCCCAGCTAACAGCTTTCATCAGGCAATGGCCCAGAAAGGAATTGTCTTGGCCAGCAGTATGTTAATGAAATTCATCAACACCATCAGCACCAGCAGCGACAAGTCCAGCCCGCCCATGGGCGGCAGGAAGCGGCGAATGGGCGCCAGCAGTGGCTCGGTCAACTGCATCATCACATACTCAATCGGATTGCGGCCCTGGCTGACCCAACTGAGGATGGCGCGGATGATCAGGATCCAGAACAGCAATACCCCAGCCTTTTTAAACAAGGACACCAGCGCAAACATCAAGGTGGCAACCAGGTTGAACTCCTGGCCCGCCATCAGGGTCAGCAAGAGTATTTTGACCACCACCACCAGCAGTGCCAGCACCACAGAGGCCGTATCCAGACTGCCTATGGAGGGCAGTATCCGCCGCATGGGCGCTACAATGGGGTGGGTGGCCTTGACGATAAACTGGCTGAAGGGGTTATAAAAATCTGCCCGCACCAGCTGCAGCCAGATCCTCAGTATGACTACCATAAAATAGAGGTCGAATACGACTGTAATCAGGTAAATCAATGCGTCATTCATGAAAAGTTTCGCCCTTGGGTCGTTTAGAATTCTTTGGCCATGGCTTCAGCCCTGGCAATACAGTTGTTCATTGCTTGCTTGATCAGTCCCTTGAGATCACCCCGTTGGAAGGTTTCCACTGCTTCATGGGTGGTACCGCCCTTGGAGGTGACATTCTGCCGCAGTTGGCCGGCGCTCAGCTGAGGATTTTGAATCACCATCTGTGAGGCACCCAGCGCCGCCTGCTGCACCAGTAACCTGGCCTTGGATTCATCCAGCCCCAGCTCTTTGGCCGCATCCATCATGCCTTCCATAAACAGGAAAAAATAGGCTGGAGAGCTACCCGCCAAGGCGATCACCAAATTGAGATCCGCTTCTTTGTCTACCCACAGGGTCTCGCCGCCACTGGCCATAATCTGCTGACAAAGATCTTTATCCGCCTGCTCAACCCCACTTGCGGCATAAAGGCCTGTCATGCCACAGCCAAGTTGGGTTGGGGTGTTGGGCATAGTGCGGATAAGCTTAATCTGTTGGCCGAAGTAGTCATTGTATCTGGCGGCCGGGATCCCTGCCGCTATGGTAATAAACAGCTTGTCGGCCAGCGGCAGTGTTGCCAGTTGCTCACACACCTGCTGCATCAGTTGCGGTTTGACCGACAGCACTATGATATCGGCCCAGTCACAGGCGGCTTGGTTGTCTGTGGTGGTGAGGATGCCGAAATCGCGCTTGAGGGCATCGAGTTTAGCTGTGCTTGGGTTGCTGGCTTGGATCAATTCAGCCGGATAACCGCTGCCCACCAGCCCGCTGATGATACTGCGGCTCATATTGCCGGCGCCGATAAAACAGATTTTCTTTTGAGCCATGCTGTCCCCTGTCACTTGTGATTGGAGTGTATCCCGCATCGGCTTTGACCGTGCGGGAGATATTAGTATTTGGGCCAATACTATCAAAAACAAGGTCTCAGCGGCCAATCTCAGATCTTATTGGCTGGTTTATCGGCCGTAGTTACGCTCGCCGAAAATAGCGCTGCCGACTCTGACCATAGTAGAGCCCTTGGCGATGGCGAGTTCAAGATCCTGACTCATACCCATGGACAGGGTATCCACCTGTGGAAACTTGAGCTTCAGTTCGGCAAACAGTTGCTGCATGTGCGACAGCTCCGCCTCAAGCCTTGGGCCTTCACCGGCACTGGGAATTGTCATCAGTCCCCTGAGTTTGAGGTTGGGCAATGAGTCCACCAGGCTCGCCAGCTCAAACATTTCGCTCTGTGTTGCTATTCCTGCTTTGGAACTCTCACCCGAAACATTGATTTGAATGCAGATTTCCAGTGGTTGCATGCCTTCAGGGCGCTGCTCCGACAGGCGGCGGGCGATCTTTTCCCGCTCCAGGGTGTGCATCCAATGGAAGTGCTCGGCGACAATTCTTGATTTATTGGATTGCAGCGGGCCGATAAAGTGCCATTCTATATCGGGACAGCGCTGTGCCAATTCCATGGCTTTCTGTTGCCCCTCCTGGACATAGTTTTCGCCAAAGCAACGTTGCCCGGCGGCATAAGCTTGTTCAATGTCGGCGACCGGTTTGGTCTTGCTGACAGCCAGCAGCTTGATCTCGCTTGCATTTCGGGACGAAATTTGCGCCGCTTGAGCTATCCTGCGCTGGGCTAGTGCCAGTCTGTCTGCTATTGTTGTCATGATGTAAACTTTTTGGTTGAACGGATATCCCAAACTATGGAAATCACTGAATTATTGGCCTTTAGTGTAAAGCATAACGCTTCGGATCTGCACTTATCGGCCGGTGTGCCTCCCATGATACGCGTCGACGGTGAGGTCAGAAAGATTAATGTCCCTGCGCTTGATCACCAAGGGGTTCACAGACTTGTCTACGACATAATGAATGACAAGCAGCGTAAGGATTATGAAGAGTTTCTGGAAATCGACTTTTCCTTTGAAGTTCCCAATCTTGCGCGTTTTCGTGTCAATGCCTTCAATCAGTCCCGCGGCGCCGCCGCGGTTTTTCGTACTATTCCCAGCGATATTTTGACTTTGGAACAACTGGGCGCGCCGGAAATCTTCAAGAAAATCGCTTCATATCCTCGCGGCCTGGTGCTGGTAACCGGCCCCACAGGTTCGGGTAAGAGTACCACCCTGGCGGCGATGATAGATTACGTCAATGAGAACCGCCACGATCATATTCTCACCATTGAAGACCCTATCGAATTTGTGCACCAAAACAAGCAATGCCTTATCAACCAGCGGGAAGTGCACCGCCATACCCACAGTTTTAACGCCGCCCTCAGAAGCGCTCTGCGTGAAGACCCGGATGTCATTCTGGTCGGTGAGATGCGGGATTTGGAAACCATACGCCTGGCGATGACAGCAGCAGAAACCGGCCACTTGGTGTTCGGTACTTTGCACACCACCTCGGCGGCCAAGACCATTGACCGTGTGGTTGACGTATTCCCCGCAGGCGAGAAGGACATGGTGCGTACCATGTTGTCTGAGTCGTTGCAGGCGGTTATCTCCCAGACCCTAATCAAGAAGGTTGGCGGCGGCCGGGTGGCGGCCCATGAGATCATGATGGGTACCCCGGCTATCCGAAACCTTATCCGTGAGGACAAGGTGGCACAGATGTATTCTGCTATCCAAACCGGTATGGCTCATGGCATGCAAACCTTGGAGCAGAGCCTGCAGAACCTGGTGAATCGTGGCTTGATCAGTCGGGAGGATGCCATGGCCAAGAGTTCCAACAAACAAGCGAATTTCTAAGGAGTCCCCATGGACGTCAGACCTTTTCTCAAGGCTATGGTGGAGCGCAAGGCCTCGGATCTCTTTATTACCGCCGCCTTTCCTCCCAGTGCCAAGGTGGACGGTGAACTCAGACCCTTGGCGGAAAACGCCTTTACCCCGGCGCAGTCGCTGGAGTTTGTCGAATCTTTGATGACGCCGGAGCAGAAAAAAGAGTTTCACGAGACCCGTGAATGTAACTTTGCCGTGGGCGCCAAGGAGCTGGGGCGTTTCCGGGTCAGTGCCTTCTGGCAACGGGAGTCGGCGGGCTGCGTGATGCGGCGCATCGAAACCAAGATCCCTACTGTGGAGCAGCTGTATCTGCCGCCCATCCTCAAAGACTTGGTGATGAGCAAGCGTGGGTTGGTGATTATGGTAGGGGGAACAGGTACGGGTAAGTCCACCTCACTGGCGGCACTTATCGGTTACCGTAATGCCAATGCCAGGGGACACATACTTACTATCGAAGATCCGGTGGAATTTGTTCACCAACACGGCAAGAGCATTATCACCCAGCGGGAAGTGGGGATAGATACCGAGTCGTTTGATGCGGCGCTCAAGAGCTCATTGCGCCAGGCGCCTGACGTTATCCTTATCGGTGAGATCCGTACCCAGGAAACCATGGAGTTTGCCCTGTCGTTCGCCGAAACCGGCCACTTGTGTATGGCAACCCTGCACGCCAATAACGCCAACCAGGCGCTGGATCGCATCATGCACCTGGTGCCTGAGAGTAAGCACCAACAGCTCTTGTTTGACCTGTCGCTTAACTTGCGCGGTATTGTGGCCCAGCAGTTGGTGCCCAAGGTGGACGGCAGTGGTCGTCGCGCAGCCATTGAAGTGCTGATCAACACCCCCAGGGTGGCCAGTCTTATTCAAAAGAACGAGCTGCACGTACTTAAAGAGACCATGGCCAAGTCCAACGAGCAGGGGATGCAAACCTTCGATCAGGCGCTGTTCAAGCTCTACTGTGAAGGGGAGATCAGTTACGCCGATGCACTGCATCATGCCGACTCGCCGAACGACCTGCGACTGATGATTAAACTCCACAGCAACGACACAGGTAATTCAGGTTTCATGGAGGGGGTCACCCTGGATATGGATTAATAGGTTGATACAGTTTTCAGTAGGATTTTAACTACTCTACTTGGATGAAAGGGCGTCACTCTGACGCCCTTTGTGTTGATATTGAGTGGATTGTTCGAAAAACAACTGTGTTTTTGTTATTGTGTTGCGCCTGTTTTGTGAAAAGGATGGAAGGGGAATGCAATTGCGGCAAACCACTTTATTTTCAGCTTTGGGTCTGGCGCTGGCCGGTTGTTTCACTCTGCCGGCCGCGGCCGTGCCGGTTTCCGACGAGCTGGATATCGGCGGGGCGGTACGAGTCAACTATGGCTGGAAAGACTATGATGACGATGCCAAGTTAGAGTTCGAGCTGTTTCGTGCCGATGTCAAATACGACAATGGAGAACTGTTTGCATCGGCTCAGTATCGTTGGTATCAGGATCAGGATGTGATCCAGCATGCCTTCTTTGGCTATCGTTTTTCAGAAAATTCGGACATTCGCCTCGGGGTCACCCAGGTGCCTTTCGGTTTGCTGCCCTATGCAGCTCATTCCTTCTGGTTTGGTGCGACTTATTATCTCGGCTTTGAGGATGACTATGATGCCGGTATTCACTGGCACTACAGCAAGGACGGTTGGCGTTACGATCTCGCCTGGTTTGCCAATGATGAATATGGCGACGGCAGTCGCTTCAAGCGTTATTCCTTCGATGTTGCTACCACAGAAAATGCTCCCTATGAAGAAGCCGGGCAGTTTAACGCCAGGCTAGAGCGCAGCCTGAAGTATGGCGAGTTTGCCCATAAACTGGGTGCCTCTGTGCAATACAGCCGTTTGGACTACAAGCCCATGGCTGGCGCTGTTGCCGGTGAAGACACTGATGGTCTGGCGGTAGCCGCCCATTGGCAAATGGATTGGCATGCCTGGCAGACTCAGGTGCAGTATCTGCATTATGACTATGACATGCCCGGCGAGCGTCTGGCGCTGTCGGCTTTTGCCTATCCGTTTGAGATAGCGGCCGAGGCCGATGTGGTTACATTTAATTTGTCGCGCAGCATAGATGTTGATTGGGGCCCTATTACTCAGCTCAACTGTTACAACGACTACAGCCAGGTATTTGCCTCTGGTACCGGGTTGGATGACTCGGTGCAAAATGTCACTGGGTGCGCCATCAGTGCCGGTAAGTTTTACTCTTATGTCGACTGGATTGCCGGTAAAAACATGTGGTTTGTCAACGGCCCGGGCATAGGTATTGCCGAAGGTGACAGCAGCTGGCATTCGAGGCTGAATATCAATGTCGGCTTCTATTTTTAACAGCTGAAGCTAAACTGCTGTAGAGTGCAAACAAGAGATCAAACAAATGGAGGTGTTATGCTGAAGACATTCAAGCCCCTGGCAAGATTGAATTTAACCGTGCCGACATTGAAGGGACTGGCTTTGACTGGTTTGGCTTTTACAGCATGGGTTTTGGCGCCCACGGTGGCTGTTGCCGGTCAGTGCCCCGATTACCTCAATATCAAGTTGAGAAAGCTCCATTCCCAAGAGTCTGTCGACCTGTGTGAACTCACCCAAGGTAAACCTGTGCTTCTGGTCAATACCGCCAGCAACTGTGGTTTCACGCCTCAATTCAAGGCGCTTGAAGCCCTGCATAAGGACTACCGCGAGCGTGGGCTGGTGGTGATAGGTTTCCCATCCGATGACTTCTTCCAGGAAGAAAACCAAGAGAAAGATACCGCCAAGGTGTGTTACATCAACTATGGCGTGACCTTCACCATGGTGGCCACCTCTGCGGTTCGCGGCAGCGATGTGAATCCGGTATTTGCTTATCTGGGGCAACAGGCCGGGGCGCCCAAGTGGAACTTCTACAAGTACCTGGTCAGTGGCGACGGTAAACAGGTGCAGAGCTTTAACTCCAGAGTCAAACCCGATAGCGATGAATTGATCAAAGCGATTGAATCTGTGCTTTAATATCTGACTTATTCGTTTTCTATCTGAGGTGATTTTGGCTAAGTTTATCGGTCTTGATAAAGACAAGGGCCACGCCGGGCGTGGTAAAACCGGGATATTGCTGTTGAATCTGGGGACGCCGGACGCACCGACACCCGCGGCGGTGCGGCGTTATCTGGCCGAATTTCTCTCCGATCCCAGGGTGGTGGAGATCCCCAAGGCGCTGTGGAAGCTTATTCTCCACGGCATTATTCTCAGGGTCAGGCCGGCCAAATCGGCGGCCCTTTACCGTGAGGTGTGGACTGATAAGGGCTCGCCACTGATGGATATCAGTGAGCGCCAGACCCGGGCCTTGGCAGAAAAGCTCAAGGCCGAAGGTGTTGAAGCCGAAGTTGCCTTGGCAATGCGTTACGGTAACCCGGCGGTGGGCGATGTGCTCAAACGCCTGCACAACCAAGGGGTTGATAAACTGGTTGTGCTGCCGCTCTATCCTCAATATGCCGGCCCTACTACGGGCTCTGCATTTGATGCCATAGCCAAAGAGTTGACTCAATGGCGTTACCTGCCGTCGCTGCATTTTATTCATACCTACCACGATAATCCGCTGTTTATCGGGGCGCTGGCCGAGTCCATCGAAGCAGACTTTGCCCAACACGGCAAACCGCAGAAATTGGTGCTGTCGTATCATGGTATGCCGGAGCGGAATCTCAAGCTGGGCGACCCTTACTACTGCTTTTGTATCAAGACCTCAAGATTGTTGGCCGAGCGTCTTGGGCTGGCAGAGGATGATGTGATCAGCAGCTTCCAGTCCCGTTTCGGCAAGGCCAAATGGCTGGGCCCTTACACGGATGAAACCATGATGGCTCTGCCAAAGCAGGGGATCACAGATGTGGCCGTTGCCTGTCCGGCATTCAGCGCCGACTGCCTGGAAACTCTGGAGGAGATTGCCGGGCAGAACCGTGAGTTCTTCGAGCAGGCCGGTGGTAAGTCATTCCGCTATATAGCGGCGCTCAACGACAGACCGAGCCATATAGAGATGATGGCGGAGCTGGTTCGTCCCTATCTGTAAGCGCTCTTCCCCCCTATTCAGGGCTGCAATCCGGCAGCCCTGCCAACAATATTTGACACTACCTTTCTTTGCGGATCGCTTCGCTGCCCTTGTTGCCTGCCACGCTATGCCTTAGCTTGGCAAGTTGAATGTTAATTTATGGTTAACAATAGAAGAATAAGGATAAGGCATCATGGATCGCGAGCAGATATATGCCAGCATGGCCGGAGAGGGTCGACTGGATTATGAAAAGTACCTCAATACTCCCAAATTGCTCAGCTGTCAGAAGCCCTATGAGCAGCTGTGTAACGCCGATGAGCTGCAGTTTCAAATAGTGCATCAGTCGGAGGAGTTGTGGATGAAGCTCATCTGTTACACCCTGCTGGAGATTGATGAGCGTATGGCCGCAGGGGAGACCTTTAAGGTGTTGACCCTGTTTGCCCGGGTACATAAGGCGATGGGGTTTCTTATCGAGCAACTGAGTATTCTTGATACCATGTCCATCAAGGATTATCAGGCAATTCGGCTGCAGCTGGGCAACGGCAGCGGTCAGGAATCACCGGGATTCAGAACCTTGTTGCAGCTTTATAAGCCGCTGTGGCTCACCTTTGAGCGAGTCTATCTTGAGCAAAAGGGGCTGACGGTCGAGCAGATATACAACAGTGAATACCATCATGATGAAAGCTATATGGTGGCCGAGGCCATGATAGAGTACGACCAGCTGTTTCAGCACTTCCGTTACCACCACATCAAACTCATTCACAGAAGCATAGGCATAGACAGCATGTCGCTGAAGGGGCGCAGCACCGAAATCCTCAACTCAGGTATGAAGATGCAGTTTTTCCCTAAACTATGGCAAATTCGTGGTCAGATGACAGATATCTGGGGCGGTGTTTACGGTGTCAAACGCGACTCGATTGCCGACTGAGGAGCCTGGAATGTCGTTGAAATCGCGTTTTCATCTGCCCGAAGGGCACTATTTTTTGTCCCATTCTGTGGGCGCCATGCCAAAAGATTGCGAAGCTGCGGCCGGCGAGTTTCTCGGCGCCTGGAAGCATCAAGGCGGTGACGCCTGGCCTGTGTGGCTCGAGGGGGTTGAGCAGTTTTTGCAGCAACTTGCGGCTTTGACCCGAGTTCCCGCCAGTGGCTTTTGCCCGCAGCTGAATCTCTCTTCGGCTTTATCCAAGCTGGTCGGCGCCCTGCCGAATGCCAAGCCCGGTCAGCGGATCTTGGCCACCGAACTGGATTTCCCCTCCATGGGGTTTGTATTGCAACAGGCCGAGAAGAAGGGCTACCGCCTGCAGCTACTTGAGCCGCAAGCAGGGCTGGTGTCTTTGAGTCAGTGGCAACAGGCCTTGGGAGAGGATGTGGCGCTGGCCTTTATTACCCATGCCATTTCCGAAACCGGTCAGTTGCAGTCCGTGAGTGAAATTTGCGCTCTGGCCCGAAGCTTAGGAGTAATGACTGTGGTGGACATTGCCCAGTCTCTTGGAGTCATACCGATAGATTTGGGGCAGTGGCAGGCTGATGCTGTCTTGGGTTCCTGCGTTAAATGGTGTTGTGCTGGCCCGGGGGCTGCCTTTTTATGGCTCAGCGATAGGTTGGCCCAGACGCTGGAGCCTGTGGATCTGGGATGGTTCTCCCATGAGGCGCCGTTTGAGTTTGATATCCATGATTTTCGCTACGCCAAGGGAGCAAAAAGGTTTTGGGGGGGCACGCCTTCCGTATTGCCTTACATGCTGGCGGCGGCGTCACTGCAGCAGCTGCGCGCTTTCGGCGATAGTCAAATCTATCAACACAATCAGCGCCTGGGGCAGGGGATCCTGGATTGTGCCTTGAGTCATGAACTCAAGGTGGTGACGCCCAATATCAGCGGTGAGCGCAGTGGCACTGTGGTAGTCGATTTCGCCGATAGGCAGGCGGCGCAGCAAGTGTTCAATCGAGTGGGGATCAAGACGGACTTGCGCCCAAGGTTCGGCTTTCGCTTTTCGCCGCATATCTATACCGATGGTGAGGATATGGAGGCTTTGTTGCAGGGGCTCAGACAGTTGGCCGGCAAAAGGTCCTGATAGCTTTGGGGCAGGGTCTGGGGCCGAACAGATGAGACTCATTCCTGGGGAAGCAGAAATAAGATTGGGCCAGCTGCGGCTTAAATTCTCCGGGAGTCTTTAAGCCGCCTGAGATTTCAGTACTGGTTCTCGAAATAGCTTTCGATGATCAGCACAGCAGAGACGGCATCGATCTGGCCCTTGGTCAGCGCCTTGAAGCCACCGAGTTCAAATAATCTGGCCTTGGCATCGGCCGTGGTCAGGCGCTCATCCTGAGTGGCCACCTTGACACCGAAACGCCCGGCAATACGGTTGGCAAACTTACGGGCTCTCTGGGTCATCTCCTGCTCCGTGCCATCCATATTGAGTGGCAGCCCCACCACCACCAGATCCGGCTGCCATTCTTCGATTAAAGCCGCTATCTGCTGCCAATCGGGAATACCATCCACTGCCTTGATGGATGTCAGTGGGCTGGCACTGCCGGTCAACTGCTGACCTATGGCTATGCCTATGCTCTTGGTGCCGAAATCGAAGCCCAGTACGGTTTTTGCAGTCATTTTGCCTCTGTAATCAAGCGTGTCCCATCTGGCTGGACATTTGCCAGATATCGAATCCCAGTGATTGGGTGGCCTTGAGCCAACGATGCTCATGGGGAGTATTGAACAGTATCTCGGGTGTGGCGGGAATGGTCAGCCAGCTGTTTTCCGCCAGTTCTTGCTCCAGCTGGTGGCGGCTCCAACCCGCGTATCCCAGTGCCACCAGAAAATGCTCCGGCGCCTTTGAGGTGCCAAGGGAGGTCAGAATATCCCGTGAACTGGTCAGCATTATCTCGTCATTGATGGCAGTGCTGTTGGCCCAATAGGGTTGACTGCTGTGCAGTACAAAGCCCCGCTCCGGGTTGACCGGGCCGCCCACCAGTACACTGTTGTCTACTGATGGCTTGAGGGATACCTCTTCTGCCAACTCCATCTGCAGCAGCAACTCGTCAACTTCAATACCTATGGGGCGGTTGACCATGAGTCCCATGGCACCCTTGTTGTCATGCTCGCACACATAGATGAGTGAACGCTCGAAGAAGGTATCATCGAGCGAAGGCATGGCGATAAGAAAATGATTTTGCAAACTGTCCATCATACTGCTCCTGGTACTTGTTGCCTGTCAGCCGCCGGCCAGCTTCACCTTGTAGCCCAGCTTCTCCAGCAGGCCCTGGAGTTGCTCTCGATTGTCGGTTTGAATCTCGATGTCGAACGCTTTTACCGTGCCACCGCAACCGCATTGCTTCTTGAGTTTTTGCGCCAGTTCTTTCAGCGCCTTGGCATCCAGTCCCAGCCCTTTGATCACTGAAACACCTTTGCCTTTGCGGCCCTTGCTGTCTTTATGGATCCGCACTATACCATCGGATGCCGGGATGGCGGGTTCTTCCTTGGACTGGCTGATACGGCCTTTGTCGGTACTGTATACCAAACTGACATTAGGATCTGTTTTCATTGTCGATGCTGATCTATGGTTTATGGGCGCAGTCTAGCAGATTTAGTCTAAGCGCCCAATGGCTTGCTCCAAGCCGCTGAAATCAAAAAAAAGCCACCGTTAAGGTGGCTGGTAAAAAACTGAAATTGCGCAGGGAACAAGATCAGCAACCGGCTTGGACGCCGGCAATCACAAGAAGGTGTCAGGAAAGTAGTATTCCGCCCAGCACTGCCATCACAGATAAAAAGGCGCAGGGCAGCATCAGCATTCTAAGTTTGGGCAGTAGTAGTGTCAGTGTCGTCAGCACGAAGCCGAAAGCGGCCAGATCAAAAGGTGAAATCTGTTGCTCGACCAATCTGGCACCGAGCCAACCGAGAATGAGCAGCGGCAGGATAAGCAAACGCCTGGCTTGATTGATGCTGCCTATTCCGGCTAGTTGCTGGGTTTGTTGCAGCAGAGAGTTTCGAGTCAACAAAACGCCACTGGCAATAATAAAGAATGCGAGATACCAAAGCATGAGTCACCCAAGTGTTAATCTACATGATAATCATTATCATTAAGTGTCATGCTGAAGTCAAGCTGAATCGGTAAACTAAATTTTGTTAAATTCAGTTGTAGAGCAGAAGATTGAAATGTAAGCTGATTTCATGGGTTTTTGTGGCCATTTCCAGGCCTGGGTAAACGAGGAAATTTCGATGAAGTATCTGATAACAGCCGCAATGGCACTGATGTTAAGTGCTTGCAGTACACTGAATACTGGCTGGGATTATGACCCGGGTGTGAACTTCAGCCAGTACAAGAGTTATGCCTGGGTGGAAAAGCAATCCGAAGACACCAGCTATCATCTGGATGGGTTGATGGATCAGCGAGTACGTGATGCCTTGGATCGGCAGTTGGCACAAAAGGGCTTGCAGATTGCTACCAAGGAAAACGCCGATATTCTGGTTAACTATCTGACCAAGGTAGACAAGAAAATCAATGTCGACACTTTCAACACCAACTATGGCTACAATCCATATTGGGGGCCAGGTTGGGGCTGGGGTGGCAATATGCAGACCCAAACCACAGTACGCGAATATGAAGTTGGTACCTTGATTGTGGATCTGGTCGACGCCAAGTCCGGCAAGCTCATCTGGCGTGGCTCGGTGGCTGACACCATTCGCGACAGCGATACTCCGCAAAAGCGAATTGCCAAGGTTAACGAGGCGGTAGCCAGTGTAATGAGCAACTTCCCGCCCAAGGTGGAAAAATAACCTCTGAGTTCCACTAGGTCCATTTAGGAAATCCAGTATCGGAATAAAGCGGCGCAAAGCCGCTTTATTGTTTTTTAAGCCGTTCGCGCAGCAGTTGCCGCATTCTGACATTGACTCTGGATATCTGGCTGACCGATGACTGGAGTACATACACATTGGCCTGCCAGCCGTCTAGTTCAAAATCCAGTTTTACGGCCAGCAATTCCCCCCCTTACTCATTGCCTCTTGGTCCAAGGGCAGTTCTGTGGACACAGTGGCAGGCGTGAGTGTTTTCTTAAGTCTTATGCCATTGAGTGGAACTACTTGTACAACCCGGGGTTTAAGCGGTTTTACGGCAATAACCGTGATGCGCGTGGTATTGGACTCAGGTTATTGCATACCCTAGGGGGGAAGGCCGACTCATTTGGGTGACGGTTCCCGCTATTGCCTTGGCGCTGGAAACCAGTTTGTTCAACGCTTTTTTTATCGAAGCCGGTATTCTGGGAGCTTCTTTTGCTACAACCTTTTGTTTAACGGGCTCTATTACTGCTTGTGGCTCAAGTCTATCGGCCCATCAAGGTGTTTTATAAAAAGGTAACTATATGCAGAAGATTTCAGCTGCTGTAGCAACTTACTACCGCAGATACTGGTTTATCTTGGCTAAAATTAAAGACGATTATACAATGTGTTAGCCGATGACTTGTGACTTGGCGCACTAAAGCAAAGTGAACCGGCGGTGAATTGTGTTCTGCCTGAAACTCATCTATACAGTTGAAGGATTGATAGTTAGGGAGGCCTGGGTGAATCGTTATTTGGGCTTGGCAGGGGGGATCCCTCTGCTGTTGCTGAGCAGCGTTGTATTTGCCTGGGAAGATTCTGACGGTGACGGTGTCCCTGATGCAAAAGATGCCTGTCCCGATACCCCGGCACAGGCACCCGTGAGCGCCAATGGTTGTGTCTTGGACAAAGCCCCCTCCCTGACAGATATCTGTTTACCTACAACATCAGGTGACGTCTATCCCCAAAATTGCGGTACAGCCAATCCAGTAAGGCTGTATTTCGACTTGGGTTCGGCGCAGATCCCCCTGGCTCAGTGGCCGCAACTTGCCAGAATGAAAGCATTTCTTCATCAATATAAGGTAAACTTGCATATTGAAGGACATGCCGACATCAGCGGTTCAGATGCCATAAATCAACCTTTGTCCGAAGCCAGGGCCGAAAGTGTCAAAATGGTGCTGATTGAGGATTATGGTTTTCCGGGGGCGCAATTCAGTACTCACGGATATGGTAGCAAGCAGCCTGCCGCCGATAATACCAGTGTCTCGGGTCGCAGCCTTAACCGCAGGGTTGAGTTTGTGGTCGATTTAAAAAAGTAAGTTAAATAAGGTTTTTAAGGGAGTATTTTAATGGAAAATCTCGAAGGGCTGTTCAAACAAGCGCCCGAGTTAATCGCGGCCTATGGCATCAAGATACTGCTTGCCATTGTCATTTTCTTTGTCGGTAAGTATTTGTCCAATGTGGCCAAGAAAGTCACGGCCAAAATGTTGGGCAAGCGCAAGATAGATCAGACAGTGGTTTCCTTTGTTGCCAATATGGCTTGGGCTGTGGTGTTTGTATTTACCGTTATCGCTACCTTGGGGCAGCTAGGTATTCAGACAGCCTCTCTGGTTGCGGTTCTCGGTGCTGCCGGTTTGGCCGTGGGCTTGGCACTGCAGGGCTCACTGTCCAACTTCGCCGCCGGTGTCTTGATGGTACTGTTCCGCCCTTGCCGTGTGGGTGACTATGTTGAAGCCGCAGGTGTTGCCGGTACTGTAGATGAAATCACCATCTTCTCTACCCGTCTGAAAACGCCGGATAACAAGGTCATCATAGTGCCTAACTCCACTATCATGAACGGTAGCATTACCAACTACTCTGCCATGGACAAGCGCCGTATCGATCTGGTGATCGGGGTTTCTTACGATGCTGATATCCGTCATACCAAGCAAATACTGACAAGCATTCTCGATAATCACGAGAAAGTGCTGAAAGAGCCTGGCTATACAGTGGGTCTGCACACACTAGCTGACTCTTCGGTTAATTACGTGGTTCGCCCTTGGGTGAAGTCTGCTGATTACTGGGGTGTCTACTTCGAACTGATGGAGCAGATTAAACAGTCTCTGGACGAAAACGGTATTGGTATTCCATATCCTCAGATGGATCTGCATGTCAAAGAGCTGCCATCCAAATAAGCTCTTAGAAGAAGACCGGCAGATGCCGGTCTTTTTGTACCTGTGTCCGGATAATGCGCTATATTAGCCAGGGTGAATTTAAAGCTGGAGCGAGAGAGAAAACTATGTTGCAACTGACAAAGTGGAGTGTTGTGTGTGCATTGACCTTGGCAAGTGCCACGACTATGGCGGCAGAAGGGAAAGTGGCCGCCGAGGTCAGAATGGGGGGCCAGAGTGTCACTCTGATGGGCAAATTGCCCGAGCTTAACCAGCTTGCTCCAGGGTTTAAGGTGGTGGATGACAAGTTTTCCCCGGTGACTTTAAGTGACTTCAAGGGTAAGACAGTACTTATCAGTGCAGTTCCCAGTCTGGATACCGGCGTCTGTGCCCTGCAGACCAAGAGGTTCAATAAAGAGTTCAGCAAGTTTGATGATTCAGTGGTCATGTTGACCGTCAGTGAAGACTTACCCTTTGCCCAAAAACGTTTCTGCAAGGTGGAGAATATCGATAAAATCAAGGTATTGTCAGACTCAGTCTGGCGCGACTTTGGTAATAAATATGGTCTGCTGATCCCTAACCGAGGCTTGCTGGCCAGAGCGATATTTATCATAGATGCCAATGGCCAGCTCAAGTACCGTGAGTTGGTGAAGGATGTGTCTCACCATCCAGATTACGATGCGGCGCTCAAGGCCTTGAAAGAAATCAGCCAGGGACAAACATAAGGCTAAGCACGCCATGTGTTGCAGCCCTTTGGCGCTGGCTTGGGGTCAGCGGCTAAGGCTTTTCAGCCAGGCAATTTCTTCGGGCCAGATCTCCGGGCGTATGGTTTCCAATACCAAGGGGATCCCCTTGGTGGCGGGGTGGCCGAGAATATACTCGAAAGCGGTTTTGCCTATTTCGCCCATGCCCAAGGAGTCGTGGCGGTCGACCCGGCTGCCGAGTCCCGTCTTGCTGTCGTTGAGGTGCATGCCCTTGAGGTATTGAAAGCCCACGATACGGCCAAAGGCGTCAAAGCTTTCCCGGCAGCTTTCCTGAGTACGAATGTCGTAACCTGCGGCAAACATATGGGCGGTATCCAGGCAAACGCCGACTCGGGATTTATCCTCAACCCCGTCTATGATCTGCGCCAGTTGTTCAAAGCTGTGTCCCAGGTTGGAGCCTTGTCCTGCGGTATTTTCGATGACGGCACAGACGCCATCACAAGCTGCCAATGCGAGGTTGATTGAATCGCTGATGTTACGCAGACAGTGGTTTTCACTTATCTGTCGCAAGTGGCTGCCGGGATGAAAGTTCAGCAAGGTTAATCCCAATTGTTTGCAGCGAAGCATCTCATCGACAAAGGCGTCGCGGGATTTTTCCAGCAGCAAGGGATCCGGATGTCCCAGGTTAATCAGATAGCTGTCGTGGGGCAGAATCGCCTCGGGTCTGAAGCCCAACTGTTGGCAGTTTTCCTGAAAGGCGGCGATGGAATGCTCGGTTAAAGCTGCTGCCTGCCAGCGTCGTTGATTCTTGGTAAACAGTGCAAAGGCACTGGCCCCTATCTTGTGGGCATTGAGCGGAGCATTTTCCACACCACCTTGGGCGCTGACATGGGCTCCAACCCATCTTTCCTGACTCGTCACCCAGGCCTCTCTATATATTTGGCAAGCTGGATAAGTCGCTAATATTGCAAACTTGTCTATGCTTGAATGACTGAAAAACAACGGAAAGGGACTTTAACGTGTTTTCCTCTGCGGCTCAAACCGAATTCCCTGGCGATTGGTCTCGACTGTTGATTGAACTGGCTAAATTGCAATTGGGTTTGACCCGGGGACAGGATGTATTGCCAGCCCTGTGTCAGACCCTGGTACATGCCTCAGGGGCAGAGGCTTTGTTGATGGTGGAACGCTCAGAATTGGGTGCCAATGATATGTCGGAATCAGTCACCTGCTGGTGTCGGGATCCGGTTATCTATCTGACACTTTGGAGCAGTGTTAATCAATGGGCCAAAGAAGCGAGCCAACAAGAGCTTCATCAATGGCAGAAGTTTACTGTCTGGCCCATCAAAAATTCAGAACTATTGTTGTTTTTCCATTCATCGGCTCCCGGTTGGTTTGAGTCTTTGGCTGCATGTCAGGCCAATATCGGCCCCTTGGTGGGGGCCATCTATCAATGTCAGCTCAGCCGTAGTTCATCACAGTCGGCAGAGGATGAACTCTGCTTCAAGGCCGTTATAGACGGTGCCGACAGTTTATTACTGCTATTTAGTCTCGAACCTGAGCGAGAACTTATCCTTTACGCCAACCCGGCGGCCACCGCTGTGACCTTATATGCCAACCGGGAGTTGGTTGGCGCCAATTTAACCGGCCTGTTGTTTGAAGGCGAAGAAAGTGACTCCTTCAAAGAGCAGTTGCGCCGCAAGGGCTGTTATAGCGGGGAACTTTGGTGTCATAAAGGCGATGGCGGCAGGGAGTTATTGCATCTCAACTGTTATTGTATTTCCCGAAGTCGGCGTATATACGCCGTTATAGGTCGCGATTACAGCGAGCAGCATCAGTTGCAACAGGCCGTGGCCAGAACCCAGAAGATGCAGGCCATAGGGGAGTTGGTCGGCGGCATAGCCCACGACTTCAACAATATTCTAGGGGTATTGAAGGGCAACCTGGAGTTAATGCAGCTTAAAGTCTCTGATCCTAAAGCTGAAAAATACCTCAATACCGCCTTTAAGGCCTGCCAGCGAGGCACAGATTTGACCCGCAGACTGTTGTCGTTTTCGCGTCAGGAACAGTTCAATGCCGAGCCTTGCCAGGTCAATGAGGTGATTGAAGGTTTGCAGGAGTTGTTTGCCAAGTCCTTGACCAGTCAAATAACCCTGAGTATTGAGCTGGCACCGGATAACAAGCCTGTGATGCTCGACAAAGGTGACCTGGAAGACGCCTTATTGAATCTGCTGCTCAATGGCCGCGATGCCATGGAGGGCAAGGGAGAGCTCAAGATCCGTACAGGCAGTTGCTACTTGAGCGGTTATCTGCCCGGGATCGCCATAGGCAAGACCCAGGTGGAGCCTGGGCATTATGTATGGATCAGTGTGATTGATAGCGGTAGTGGTATTCCAAAAGCCTTTCAGGACAAGGTATTCGACCCATTTTTTACCACCAAGGACAAGAGTAAGGGCACAGGTCTTGGACTGGCCATGGTGTACGGTTTTGTTAAACGTTCCAAGGGTTATATCGCCATCTTGAATACGGGGTCGAGTGGCACTGAGTTCAGATTATGGTTTCCGCAGAGTCGAAAACTGACCCTTGAACCTCAGTTTGGCTCTTACACAAGTGAAGTGCCCAGGGTGCGGCGGCCTTTGAAGGCAATCGTAGTGGATGATGAGCCGGAGATGTTGGCGGTGATGGCTGACTATTGCGATTTACTGGGGATTGAAGTGGAGTTGTTCCACGACCCCCTCACTGTGCTGCAACGTTACGAGCAGCAGCGTTGTGATGCCGAGCTTCTTATCACAGATGTGTTGATGCCTGGTGGTATCAACGGCTACGAACTGGCACAAAAACTCAATGTTAAACACTCTCTGCTGGTGTTGCTGATCTCCGGCTTTATCCAGAACATAGGTATTTCCAGCGCCGATGAGATGCCGTTTCCGGTACTGCATAAACCCTTTGATCTGACAGGACTGACTCTGGCACTCAAGCAGGTGGGAATTAGGTTTGCTGATGACAGTAAGGGAGATTTATGGACAATTTAACTGTCTGGGTGGTGGATGATGATCTTGATTATCTGGCTTTGATAGAGGAAGTCTTGCAGGATGATTACTCAGTCCAAGTTTTCGACTCGGCAGCTGCTTATTTGGCAGCGTTGGAGTCGGCGACACCGGAAATCATCCTGATGGATATCAATCTACCGGATTCCAGCGGTGTGGACCTCTGTGCTCACTTGCAATCACAGGGGCGGGAGGCGTCAGTGGTATTTGTTTCCGGTATGAATACTCTTAATGAGCGTCTTAAAGCTTATGAGGCCGGGGCGGTGGATTTCATCGCCAAACCCTTTGAGCTGAAAGAGCTGTTGGCCAAGGTTCGCAGCGTGGCGCAATATCAGCAGCGCAAACAGTCTCTGATGCAGGCTGAGTCCATGTCGAGAAACATGGCGTTTCAGTCCATGAGTGAATCGTCCCAATATGGCTGTGTGTTGCAGTTCTTCCGCCAGTGTTTTCTTTGCAGCAACTACCGTGCTCTTGCCGATGCTTTTTTTGAACTGATGACTCAGCTCAACCTCAATACCTGTCTGAAAATACGCACAGACAGCGCCGAGTATTTTGTGCCGGACAACACCCAGATAAGCCCGATAGAAGCCAATATTTTCGAGCTTTTGGACAAACAGGGACGCCTATATGACTTTGGTAATCGAACCATGTGCAACGACAAGCATGTGTCATTCTTGATCAAGAATATGCCGGTCGAGGATGAGGTGTTGTACGGCCGACTCAGGGACGTGATTGCCGTTGTGGTCGAAGGATTGGAGGCCAGGGTATTGGATATAGAGCGCCAGCAGATGCTGCGTCGGGTGATGGATAGGTTGCACCTGTTGATGAAACAACTGGGTGATTCCATGCAGCAACAGGATCAACGCTTTTGCGATACCTTATCGGGGATCACTACTGAAATTCGCAGCAGCTTTCATGTGCTGGACATGACAGAAGAGCAGGAGAGTTACTTTACCTCAATGGTCGAGCGGCACCTGCGTGAAGCCAGTTCTGCCGGTGAGGCATTTAATCGTATCCGCAGTTCTCTCAAAGGAATGTTGGCGATGATGGAGGAAAGTCTGCGGGGCTGATATGCTTGCTAAAGCTTGGATAAGAGCCAATAACAGTATGGCCGGATAGCCTCACTGGACAAACATTGGTTAGAGAATAGATGTTGTATTTATCGCTAATTTATGAATTGTTGATTTAGAAGGTTATTTTCCTTGATCTTTATCATGTCCCAGGAAAACATCTATGGTTAGTATTGAGTAATCTTTGGCCTGTTTACTACTATTACCTAGAAAGGCCCGACTTAAGATGGAGTGCCCTATGCTGCAAAGATTGATGAATGACCATAAGCATATTGCCATATTGCTGAAGTTGCTAAAGGGGAAATACCAGAAGCTGGCCGAAGGTGAGCATGTCAATTTTAATCTGGTACGGGATGTTGTTGAGTACATGCAGGGCTATGCTGAACATAGCCATCATCCGCTAGAAGATATCATTTACGACTACTTTCTTATCAAGGAAAGTCGTACCGAGCCGACCAGGCGCCTTGAACAGGAACATCAAAAGCTGATTGATGCCTCATCAACCTTGATGGCGACCCTTAACCTTATTCTCAACGATGTCGTCGTGGCCAAGGAAAAATTGGTTACTGAATTAAAAGAGTATGTGGATTTGCAAGAGAAGCACATGCTATACGAGGAGCGGGAAATTTTTCCTCTGCTTGCCAAGAGCTTGCAGGATGAGGACTGGCAGAAGATCCAAAGTATGTGTGAATTGAAGTTGATAGAGGATCCATTGTTCAGCAGCGATGATAACCAGTTGTTTGATGAGTTGAGAAACTACATTCATACTGCCGATAGATAATTTTGGTAGTGTTTAGAAATCCGTGTCACACTCGTCAGCGATTAACAAAAAAGAGCGCCAAGCGCTCTTTTTTAATGTCTCTCATATTCAGAGGAGGTTGTCGATATCATAATTAAAACTGCTGTCTATCTCCTGTAACTCCTTCAGCAGGCGATGTTTGTCTTTCAGTGCTTCAATCTCTCGCCATTTGCGCTTCTTGCTGGAGCTTCGAGAGCGGCTTGGTCTTTCAACGACTTCATCTAGCGCACTACCATAATCCAAACGATCCATGGCAACCTCCTTTGTTGTATGTTTTATCAACACTTAAATATCATACTTGGCAAACAGGGTGCAAGAATAATGTTTCTATTTTGTTAAAGTTGGATGATGCTTTGATGAAGGTGTATAGACAAGATGGCAGGCAAAAAAATACCAGCCAGTGGAGTTGGCTGGTATTTATTGATTTTTAAGCTGAAAAGGCTATATTTTAGCTTTTCTAAAGAGGTTGATCAGAGCATTGCTGGAAGCATCCAGATCCTGACTATCTTGTTCTGCACCGATACGCGACAGCACTTCATTTCCCAGCGTTTTACCCAGCTCAACTCCCCATTGATCGAATGAGTTGATATCCCAGATAGCACCCTGAACCAAGGTTCTGTGCTCGTAGAGAGCAATCAAGGCGCCCAGGGTAAGTGGGGTCAACTTGTCCATCAACAGGGTATTGCTCGGCTTGTTACCTTCCATAACCTTATGTTTGGCAATAAGCTGTTTCTCAGCTTCTGAGAGTGGGCTGTCGGCCAGTTCGGCCAAGGCTTCATCAAAGGTTCGTCCCTGCATCAGCGCCTGGGTCTGACCAAAACAGTTGGATGCCAGCTGAGCGTGATGCTCACCGATAGGATTATGGCTTTGCAGCGGCAGAATAAAGTCAGCCGGGATCAATGCCGTACCTTGGTGCAACAGCTGGTGGTAGGCGTGTTGGCCATTGGTGCCTTCTCCGCCCCAAATAACCGGCCCTGTGCTGTAATCCACCGAATCGCCGTCCAGAGTGACGGACTTGCCGTTACTCTCCATATCCAGCTGTTGGAAATAGGCCGGAAGCCCTCTGAGGTAGTGATCATAGGTCAACACCACGTGGGACTGGGCATTGAAGAAATTGTTGTACCATACAGAGAGCAGACCCATGATCACCGGCATATTCTGCTCAAGAGGTCTGGATGCGAAATGTACATCCATTGCTCTGGCGCCGGCCAACAGTGCCTTGAAGTTATCCATGCCTATCAGGGCGGCTATGGGCAAACCTATGGCCGACCAGAGAGAATAGCGTCCGCCAACCCAATCCCACATTGGGAAGATGTTGTCTTCATCTATGCCAAACGCCGTTGCCTTGGCAACATTGGAGGTAATGGCCGCAAAGTGCTTGCTTATATCCTGCTGTGAACCGCCTTTGGCCAGGAACCATTCTTTGGCGCTGAGGGTGTTGGTCAGGGTTTCCTGGGTGCCAAAAGACTTTGACGACATCAGGAACAGGGTGGTTTCAGGATCCAGCTCCTTCAGTTTTTCAGTGATGGCTGTGCCATCGACATTGGCGACGAAGTGGCATTGGAGTTTACCGTTCCAATAGGGACGCAGAGCCTCGGAGATAATCTTGGGGCCGAGGAAGGAACCGCCAATTCCGATGGAGATAAGATCTGTGATTTTCTTGCCGGTATAGCCGCGCCACTGACCTGAATAGAGCGATTCGACAAAAGTCTCCATTTGAGCCAGGGTTTGCTGAATTTCAGGGACCACATTGACGCCATCGACACGAATATCCGCATCGGCCGGAGCTCTCAGGGCTGTGTGCAACACAGCACGTCGCTCTGTGGTATTGATTGCTTCACCGGCAAACATAGCTGCTATTTTTTGTTCAAGTCCGGCTTCTTGGGCGAGCTTGAGTAACTCCTGCATAACGGCCTCAGTGAGGCGGTTCTTGGAGTAATCCAACAGCAGTCCACAATCTTTAATCGACAGTTGATCAAAGCGCTGCGGGTTTTCGGCAAAGAGTTCACGCATGTGAGGCAGATCTGCACTCATCGCCTTGAGAGTCTGCCAGGTAGCAGATTGAGTCAAATGTGTCATGAGTAGTCCCTGATCTTCAGTTTCAAAACAATCCTTGATTAGCTCAGTTTAGCCTTGAGCATGGTCTCTAGTTTGCCCTGATCTATAGCAAAGTTACGGATACCTTCGGCCAGTTTTTCCACTGCCATGGGGTCTTCGTTGAACTCCCAGCGGAACTCTGCCTCGGTCAATGGCTTGGGTGGCTCTTGGGTTTCAGTAGCCGGTTGCAGCTTGGTTACTATCTGGATGTCTGAGTTGGCCAGCTCTTCGAGCAAAGATGGGCCTATAGTCAGACGATCACAGCCGGCTAGCTCAATGATTTCACCTGTGTTACGGAAACTGGCGCCCATAACCACTGTCTTATAACCATGCTGTTTGTAATAGTTGTAAATCTGGGTCACTGAGATTACGCCAGGATCTTCACTGGCGCTATAATCCTTGCCGGTATTTTTCTTATACCAGTCGAGAATGCGGCCGACAAAAGGTGAGATCAGGTAAACTCCTGCTTCTGCGCAGGCTCGGGCCTGGGAGAAGCTAAACAAGAGTGTCAGGTTGCAGTTGATACCCTTTTGCTCCAGTTCCTTGGCGGCGCTGATACCTTCCCAAGTGGAAGCCAGTTTGATCAGAATGCGAGACTTGTCGATACCGGCCGCTTCATAGAGTTTTACCAGCTTGTTGGCCTTGGCGATTGAGCCGGCTTTATCGAATGACAGGCGAGCATCTACTTCGGTTGAAATCCGTCCCGGTACCAGCTTGAGAATTTCCACCCCTATGTTGACCGCCAACTTATCTGCGGCGTCTTCCAGTTGTTGCTGTGGATCCTGGCTCTGAGCTTTAGCCCAGGAAATTGCATCATCGATCAGCGGTGCATATTCCGGGATTTGCGAGGCTTTGAGGATCAGCGATGGGTTGGTGGTGGCATCCTGTGGATGATAGAGTTTGATCGCCTCAATGTCACCGGTATCAGCAACTATGGTTGTAACGGATTTGAGTTGCGTGAGTGTGTTTGCCATGAAAAACATCCTTCTCAGATTGCGGCCGTTTACGCGGAAATTGCATGACGCTATTAAAAGCGATTTTGCCTCTGTTTCCAACCAGGATTGAAAAAAAATTACAAAAATGGTGAGAAATTGTCAATGAAGGCCGTTGTCGGTTAAAGGAAGTGTACTCCCATAGCCGAGGGAATTCTAATGACAAAAAAGAGTGAAAAATAAAAAAGTCGCTGCAGGGCAGCGACTTTTTCAGAAGAAGTTCAGTTTTACTTCAGCAGAGCTTCTTTTTCTTTAAAGCTCAGGAGAGCTTCGATACGGCGGTTAACCTTGTTGGCTTCAGCAGAAGAACCCTGCATCAGCGGCTGGCTTTCACCGTAGCCCTTGGCGTTGATACGGCTGGCATCGATGCCATACTGCTCAACCAGTACTTTGGCAACGGCGTCGGCGCGCTTCTGAGACAGCCACTGGTTGTAATCGGCTTTACCAGGCAGAGAGGCGTGGCCGGCGATTTCCAGATCAGCTTTAGGATACTTGCTCATAAAGTCAGCAACTTTCTGGATTTCAGCCATAGAGTCGGCTTTCAGTACAGATGAGTTGTTATCGAACTGAGCTTTAACTTCCAATGTTTCCAGTTTTTCAACATAGATAGAGCAACCGTTGGCATCTACCTTGTGGTTGGCTGGTGTGTTTGGACACTGATCCATATCGTCGTTGACACCGTCGTTATCGCTGTCAACTGGTTCTACGACCACAGGAGCAACTACAGGAGCTGGTTTTGAAGTGCTGCCGAAACGGTAGCTCAGTTCAAGACCCCAGTAGTTGCTTTCCATCGCCAGAGTGTTCCACTTTTCTTCGTCGAGGTTTTCATAACGACGATACTTGGCGGCCAGTTTCAGGTTCTCTGTGATGTTGTAACCGATACCAGCACCGAAGTAAGGCGCAACACCGCTATCGCTGTAGTACTCGCTACCCCATTGTCTGTTATTGGAAATGTGGTAGTTCATGGCACCAGCTTCAGCAGACAGGCTCCACTTATCAGCGAAAGGCCAGAAAGCCACTAGGCCCAGAGTGGCGCCCTTGACACCTACGTCGTTGAGTTTATTGCTGTAGTCGGTCCATTCGGCACGACCTAAATCGCGGTAACCCAGTTCTACACCGAAGTAATCGTTGAACAGGTAACCTGCAAATACGTCCCAAGCATATGGATCGTCTTCACCACAGGTTTTCATGGTTTTCTGATCACAGTTAGGTTCGTAGTTGTTTACACCGAGGCCAGCACCGACATACCATGGGCTGAGCTCGTCTGCTGCAGATGCTGCAAAAGGCATCATAGATGCAAGCAACAATACTTTAAATGTCTTATTCATCATGTTCTCCAAGTCCATTGCTATTTAATTACCCATATGTCCCGTATAGGAAACACGACTAGCACTTAATGTGGGGTTCCGTTTAGTGTTTTAGCTAGCTGGCTCAATTATCCATTGAAATACAGCAATTTTCCACTTTTCAAGCGATAATTTTATTGTTCATTATTTGTGCTGTCTGGTTTTTTAACAATTGAAACTAAAGAAAAAGCGCCTGTTAGAAGGCGCTTTTTTATTTTTGCAAAACAATTTCTTAACTAAAATTTTTGCTTTTTGTTTAGCTAAGGTTCAGCTTAGCGGGTCCAAATCCAGTTTTCGATATACTCAGGATCTACACCATTGGCCTTGATATAGTTTCTATGGTCAACCAAACGTTGCAGCATATCTGTGGTAATCGCGACGTGACGGGTTTCATCAATAACACCTTGCTGGAATAATTTGTAAGCCATATCTATTACCAGGTGATAACGAGAAGTACCGTTACGTACACCCATATCAAATGGGGTGGTGGTTGAGCCTTCTTCTTCATAACCTTTAATTCTGAATCTATGACTACCTTTGTAATCGAAGATCAGTTTTTTGATGGTGTTTGGATAACCGTGATAGTTAAATACCACACCTTTGTCTTCGGTAAATATCTCATCCATCAACCAAGGTTTTTCCTGGAATTTAAGGCTGCCCAGGCCACTGCTGTGTAATTCTGTGACGCTTACAAAGCGGATACGCACTCTTGGCAGTAATTCGCGGATTAATACCAATGCCGCCATACATTCCTGAGTCACATAGTCACCACAACCTGCCAGGACGACATCCGGGTTTTCATCAGAGGCAAAATCCCACACCATTACACCTTCTTTGGCTTGTTTACGGGCCTCATCAAGGCTCAGCCATTGCGGCAGCTCTTTCTTACCGGCGACAAGAATATTCAATTTGTCACGGTCGGCGAAAGCTCGCTCTGTGTAAACCAAAGTGGTGTTGGCATCGGCTGGCAGGTAAGCCGAGATTATCTTGGGGTGTTTCTCAAGCATGGCCCCCAGGAAAGAAGGATTCTGGTGAGAATAACCGTTGTGGTCCTGACGCTCCAGCAAAGAGGAGAGAACTACGTTACAGGCCGGCAGCGGCTTGCGGAAGTGAACCCCTTGACTGGCATAGACATACTTACAGTATTGGTCGGCCATGGAAGACACTACCTGAGAGAAGGATTCATAGGTAGGGAACATGGCGTGACGGCCGGTGACAGTGTAGCCGTGCATCATACCGAACAGCAGGTTTTCGGACAGTAGTTCCATAACCCGACCATCGCGGCTCATATCTTCATCCCAGCTTTCAATCGGCCATTGCCAGGCACGATCTGTGGCTTCAAATACCGCTTGCAACTGGTTGGAGTAAGTTTCATCCGGGCTGAAGATCCGCAGGTTGCGCTGGTCTTTATTAAGACGGAAGGCTTCGCGCATCCATTGGCCCATTTTCAGCATGGAGTAGCCACGATGACCTCTTGGGACTTCAGGGCCGTAGGCCAGTTTGGATAGGTCAGGATTGCTGAGGGCGCGTACCACTTCACCGCCATAGCTCATCTTTTGACGGCCACAGCAGAGTTCTGCAGGTGGCAACAGCGACTGGATGTCTTTGTCGAAGATTATCTGGTTCTGCTCGTTGATTGAGTAGAGTTCAGAGAATTTATAGCTGTCTAGCCAGCCATCCAATGCGGCCAGATGACCTTTGTCGGTGGCGCATTTGTTGACAATTACCTGGTGAGACTCGCAGTTGCCTTCGAGTTTTTTGCCATCGTATTCGGGAACACCTGTCCAGCCTTTGGCGGTGCGCATCAGGATCACCGGCCAGCGTGGCTTAACCACATCTTCACCATTGCGGGCACGCTTCTGGATGTCGTTGATCATCTCGTAAGCTGTATCCATCGCCTTGGTCATCTGCAGGTAGACATCTTCTTCCTGCTCGCTGTCCACTATGATGGGATGGTAACCCAGGCCTCTGAATTCAAGTTCCAGCTCTTCGTGGCTCATGCGTCCCATACGGGTAGGGCCGGAAATCTTGTAACCATTAATATGAACAATCGGCAGTATGGCACCGTTGGTGGCGGGAGAAACCAGGCGGTTGGCATACCAGGATGCAGCCAGTGGGCCGGTTTCAGATTCGCCGTCACCGACAAGCACTGCGGCAATCAAGTCTGGATTATCCAGCACGGCACCCCAGGCAACAGACAAGGAGTAGCCCAGCTCGCCCCCTTCAAGGATTTGTCCCGGAGCTTCGGGGTTGGCATGTGAAGGGTAACCGTAAGCGGCGGAGAATTTACGACAGATATCTTCAATACCGGTTTCGTTGTAGGGGATGGTTTCTGGATAGAAGTGGCTTAGAGAGCCTTCGAGGAAGAGGTTGGCCTGTACAGCGGGGAAACCGTGACCTGGGCCGACCAGATAGAGGAACGGGCGCTTGTGCTTGGTAATCAATCTGTTCACGTTAGCGTATACAAAGTTGATCCCCGGGCAGGTTCCCCAATGGCCCAAGAGCCTTGGCTTTATATCACTGTGTTGTAACGGGCGTTTGTACAATACATTGTGCTTCAGGTAAATCTGTGAGGTTGCCAGGAAGTTAGTGGCCCGGACAAATTTCTTCAGTGCACCTATCTCTTGCTTTTGGGTCATATCGTGCCTCGCTTGAGCTAGCTAAAAGTGAATCAGATTATCTTGTGGCTACTATATTTGTAGTTTTATTACAAAAACGTGCCCAACATCCAAGTTTTGAAAGTTTGTTTAGCTGGTGGTTTTTTTAGAAAATTCGTGTGACACCATTGTTGTTCAAGTTAAAACTCTAGTTTGTTCTGGTATTTTTATGGTGAATTTACTGTCGGTCGAGTGATTAAGTGTGATCTTGATCACGCGGTATTTTCAAGTTCCTATGCTATTTTCTTCGCCCTCAAGCCCGGTCGGCATACCTTGGGGTATGTAGGATAATTCGAAAAGAAACTGGCCGACGCTTATCCTTTTTCATTCAGGAAGGAATCTTAACCACAAACTTGGCGATATACCGTCAGAGATGGGCCAGGTTTGTCACGGGAAAGCTTACAATTATGATAATAGAAACCATAGTCGATTTTTTGAACTCTCTGCTTTGGGGAAAACTATTGGTCTATGCCTTGGTGGGCGCTGGCTTGTACTTCACTCTAAGGCTTTTGTTCATTCAGCTTACTCACCTGGGGCATTCTGCCAAGGTGATGGCTACCAGTAGGCAGGGCTGTGACAGCGGCTTGTCTTCATTTCAGGTATTTTGTACCAGTATGGCCGCCAGGGTCGGTGCCGGTAATATGGCCGGGGTGGCCGTTGCCATAGGTGCCGGTGGCCCTGGTGCTGTTTTTTGGATGTGGCTTATCGCTCTGTTGGGTATGGCTACGGCCATGATTGAGTCGACTTTGGCTCAGATCTATAAGGTAAAAGATAAAGATGACCAGTTTCGTGGCGGCCCCTCCTATTATATGGAAAGGGGGCTTGGCCAGCGCTGGATGGGGATTCTCTTCTCCGTATTCTTGATCATCGCCTTTGGTTTGGTTTTCAATGCCGTTCAGGCCAATACCATTACGGGAGCATTGGAAATTGTGTTTGATGTCAAAGAGGCTTACTGGTTTGACATTAAAGCAACTTATTGGATAGGTATTCTGCTGGTGATCACCAGTGGCTTGGTCATCATGGGTGGGCTGCGTAAAGTTGCGCGGGTATCCGAGGTAGTTGTACCTATTATGGCTTTTGCTTATATCCTGATCGCCTTGGTCGTTGTCGGGATGAATATTGAGCAATTGCCGACCATTCTCAAACTGATAGTCAACAGCGCCTTCGGTTGGCAAGAGGCCGCTGCCGGTGGGGTGGCTTATACTGTGGCTCAGGCGATGCAGTCAGGGATAGCCCGCGGTTTATTCTCCAACGAGGCGGGTATGGGGAGTGCTGCCAACGTCGCTGCCAGCGCCTCACCGACACCAAACCATCCTGCTTCCCAAGGGTTTGTACAGATGATAGGAGTGTTTATGGACACTATTGTTATCTGTAGTGCAACAGCCGCAATAATCTTGCTGGCTGGCGATCTCAGCAGTGTTAATATCGGCGAGGGGGACAAAGGGATCCAACTGACCATAGCGGCTTTGACCACTCATGTTGGAGATTGGGGTGGCTTTTTTGTTGCCTTTGCCATCTTACTGTTTTGCTTCACCTCAATAATCGCCAACTACTCTTATGCCGAAACCAATGTGCTGTTCCTTTCCAATAATAGCCGTAAAGTGTTGCCCCTGTTCCGCTTGTGCGTACTAGGCATGGTGATGTTTGGAGCTGTGGCGAAAATAACCTTGGTATGGAATTTGGCCGATCTTTCCATGGGCTTGATGGCGACAGTCAACATCATTGCCTTGGTACTGCTTTCCGGTATTGCCATGCGGGTGATTAATGATTACCGCGATCAGTTGAGTGAAGGCAAAGAACCTGTGTTTGATAAGAGCAAGTTTCCTGAGCTTGAAGAACATATTGAAGAGGGTATCTGGACCGGTGAACCTGTGGTTCGCAGTGGCAAAGGCTGGTAACTGAAACCGGCCCCAGATTGGGGCCATCGGAAAAACCACGCTATCAATGCGTGGTTTTTTTATTTACTGCCAGTATCATGGGCAGTTCTATACCAAATAAGACGGAGTGAATATGCTGATTTTGGTTTCACCGGCCAAGACGCTGGATTATGACAACCCGGCGGCGGTATCTGAATACAGCCTGCCACAGTTTCTCGAGCACAGCAGCGAGCTTATTCAGGTTTGCCGGGAGCTGACCCCAGCCAATATTGCTTCTTTGATGAAAGTCAGTGACAAAATTGCCGGCTTAAATGCCGCCAGATTCGCCGAGTGGCAGCCTGATTTCACCCCGGAGAATGCCAAGCAAGCACTCTATGCTTTCCGTGGTGATGTATACACAGGTCTGGATGCAGACAGCCTTGCCCCGGAAACGGTTGCTCGGGCTCAGCAGCATCTGCGTATTTTATCCGGGCTCTATGGTCTCTTGAGGCCCCTGGACTTGATGCAAGCCTATCGGCTGGAAATGGGTACCTCTTTGGTGAATCCCAGGGGCAGTAACCTGTACGCCTTTTGGGGCGATATCATCACAGATGCCATCAATCAGGCATTGGCTCAGCAAGGGGATGATATTGTGGTGAATTTGGCGTCCAACGAGTACTTCAAAGCGGTTAAACCCAAGCAGGTTGCCGGACGTATTATCACGCCTGTATTCAAAGACTGTAAAAATGGTCAGTATAAGGTAATAAGCTTTTACGCCAAGAAGGCCAGAGGCATGATGGCTCGTTACCTGTTGGAGCAAGAGGAACAGAGTCTGGAGCGATTAAAGGCATTTAACAGCGCCGGCTATTATTACAGTGAAGCCGAGTCCAGCCCTGGCTCCCCTGTGTTCCTGCGGGAAGAACAGAGCTGATACCCTTTCCCGCTATATAAAGATAAGAAAACCGTTCATTATTGAACGGCTTTTGGCTTCTAAAGCGTGTGATTTACTGCTTGGCAGGCAGCGGTCGCAGTTCCAGTTCAGACTGTGCCATCAAATAGGCGAACTGGGCATAGGCCGCAACGTTTTGTGCCAGCGCCTTGGGATCTATTTTGTCCAGGGTATCGTTGGGGGTGTGGTGGTAGTCAAAGTAATCGGTACCATCCTGGCGCAGGGAGGCCACAGGAACGCCACTGGCCGGCAACATGGAAACATCCGGACCACCATAGGCACTGTTGTCACCGGCGGCAACGCCGTTTTGTTGCATCACCTGGGTCAGTTGCTGTAGTTTGGGCAGCACTTGCTCATTGACCTGAAAGTCGATGCGGTAGATAGGGCCAGCCCCGAAATCCGATTCGGCGGCGATATAGTGTTTATCCAGTTCTGCAGCGTGGGCCTTGGCATAAGCCTTGCCACCAACCAAGCCTATCTCTTCGGCGGCATAGAGCACGACACGTATCGTCCGAGCCGGCTTTTCCGGCAAATCTTGAATAAGCTTAGCGGCAGCGGTGACAATCGCGACCCCGGCACCGTCATCTATAGCGCCCGTGCCTTCATCCCAGGAGTCCAGATGAGCCCCTATCAGTACGATTTCATCTGGCTTGCTGCTGCCGGTGACTTCGGCGATGACGTTATAGGAAATGGCGCTGCCCTTGTTCTTGGGAGACATCTTCAAAGAGAGGGTGATATCGGCAGAACGCTTGAGCATGGCATTGACCAGATCGGCATCCGGCGCTGACATGGCCGCCGCCGGGATCCGCTTTAAGCCTTCTTCATAACGCATGGTGCCGGTATGGGCCATACGGTCATGATCTGTACCTATTGAACGGATAACTATTGCCAGGGCACCTTTTCGCGCTGCCTCTATAGCGCCTCGTGAGCGGCCCCCTACGCTCTTGCCATAACCTTTACCTGTCTTGTGTCGCTCGGTTTTCTGATCGATAAAGACAATTTTGCCGGCAACATCATCAGGATTGGCTTCTTTAAGTGCAGCGAGGCTGTCAAAACGCACTATCTTGGCCGTGATACCTTCAGTAGGAGTAGCCACACTACCTCCCAATGCCGTGATAACCAGAGGCTGTTGGAAGGGGGCCACTATGCTTGCACTGGCTTCACCGCGTTCCCACACCGGAACTTCCACAGCTTCTTTATAAACACGGTCAAAACCCAGTGACTGCAGCTTTTTCTCCGCCCAGGCAACCGCCACGGCGTCTTTTGGGCTACCAGCCAGGCGAGGGCCGACTTCCACAGTTAAAGATTCCACAATTTGAAAGCCGAGGTCAGAACTGAGGGCTTTTTGCTGCAATGACTCAGCAAGCAGTTGATTTGTATTGGAAGGTGAGGGGGATTGACAGCCAATAAGTGATGAAATCAACAGTGGAAGTAACAGGGCGGTTCGATAGCTTTTCATGTGTTTCCTTTGTTTTTATTAGGTATGTCCCATTTTTGAAAACAATCTAACAAAAAGTGTGCTTTATGTCCCGACTATCTCCGTAAGGCAAGGCTATATTAGGGACGGAGTTTGTATTAGGAGAATAGGCTCGTCATGAATATTGAGTTGATGCAGCAGCGAGCGGACCATGCCGTCGTGTTATTGAAGGCGCTGGCCAATGAGAGGCGTTTATTTATTCTGTGCTATCTCCTGAGTGAGGGAGAGATGTGCGTTGGGGAAATGAACAAGAAACTGGGATTGAGTCAGTCGGCTTTGTCTCAGCATCTGGCTTGGTTGCGTAAAGACAATCTGGTGGCCACCCGCAAAGAAGCCCAGACAGTGTACTATTCGCTCAAGAGTGAAGAAGTGCGCGAAATCATCAAGCTGTTGAATAACATCTATTGTCATTGATGTTATTGAATTTTAGATATAAAAAAACCGGCAATGCCGGTTTTTTTTATACAGGTATCGAATTAAGCAGCCAGTGCTTTGATACGAGTGTTCAGACGAGCCTTATGACGGGCAGCCTTATTCTTGTGGATCAGGCCTTTGGTTGCCATACGGTCAAGAATGGGTTGTGCAACAGCGAAAGCTTCAGTAGCCGCTTTGTGATCGCCAGCTTTGATAGCAGCGATAACTTTTTTCACGTAGGTACGCAACATAGAGCGACGGCTAGCGTTGTGTTGACGACGCTTTTCTGATTGAAGCGCGCGCTTCTTTGCAGTCTTGCTATTAGCCAAGGTGCAACTCCTAAAAACTGGATTTGATACTTTTAAAGGCCGAGGAGAATGCCCGGTTTTCGTCACTTTGTCAATGACAATGATTGAATATCCATCATAAAGATAAATTAATCCAACCTGATTTGGCTATCCTCAACCCAACTCGTGTAAGATGTGGCGCAATTCTACCAGCAATTGCTGGCATGTGACAGAGCTTAAGTGGAATTTTTGAGACTTGCCGCCGTTTATGGCGGCTTGGGTCTTCTGGGGGAATATTTGAGCAAAAAATTGGTACGGTCCGGCGCTATCGTCAGCGTCATGACCTTGATTTCCCGTGTATTGGGATTAATACGGGATGTGGTAGTCGCCAACTTGATGGGCGCGGGCAGCAGTGCCGATGTGTTCTTTTTTGCCAACAAGATCCCTAACTTTTTGCGGCGATTGTTTGCTGAAGGTGCCTTTGCTCAGGCCTTTGTACCTGTATTGACTCAGTATCAGGAGAAAGAGTCCAGCGAAGAGGTCAAACTCTTATTATCAAAGGTAGCCGGTACCTTGGGGTTATTGGTAACAGTCGTGACCTTGATTGGGGTTTTGGCTTCGCCAATATTGACGGCTTTGTTTGGTGCAGGCTGGTTTATGGCCTGGGTTAATGATGAGCCTGACGGCGCCAAGTTTGAACTGGCCTCGTTAATGCTGAAGATCACTTTTCCCTATCTTTGGTTTATCACTTTCACCGCCTTGGCCGGCTCGATTCTCAATACCCGTGGCCGTTTTGCCGTTTCGGCCTTTACTCCGGTATTTCTCAACGTCGCCATTATCGCTGCAGCATTGTGGTTGAGTCCTACCCTGGATAAGCCTGAAATCGGTTTGGCCTGGGGGGTGTTCTTCGGTGGTGTGATTCAGTTTTTGTTTCAAATTCCTTTTCTGCTGCAGGAAAAAGCGCTGGTCAAGCCCTCTTGGGGCTGGAATCATCCCGGGGTGGTTAAAATCCGCACTTTGATGATCCCGGCGTTATTTGGGGTCTCTGTGTCACAAATTAACTTGCTGCTGGATACTTTTATCGCCAGTTTTCTGGTCACAGGCTCCATCAGTTGGCTCTATTATTCGGATCGCTTGTTGGAGTTCCCGCTGGGGTTATTTGGTATTGCCATTGCTACCGTTATTTTACCTGCTCTTTCCAAAAAACACGTTAATGCAGAGGGGGAGGGGTTTGGTCGCACTATGGATTGGGGGGTTCGCGCCATTCTGCTGCTGGGTTTACCGGCCATGATGGGGCTGATTGTATTGGCTCAGCCCATGTTGATGGTGCTTTTTATGCGTGGTGCCTTTAGCATCAGTGACGTGGAAATGGCTTCCTATTCTCTGGTGGCCTACGGCTCAGGTTTGTTGAGTTTTATGCTGATCAAGGTGCTGGCGCCCGGATATTATGCTCGTCAGGACACCAAGACACCTGTGCGTTATGGCATCATTGCTATGGTTAGCAACATGGGGTTCAATATTATTTTTGCCGTGCCATTTGGATATGTTGGGCTGGCGATCGCCACTTCTCTGTCTGCTTTACTCAACGCTTCCCTGTTATATCGCGGTTTGCATCTGGCTGGTGTATATAGAGTTAGTAAGCAAACTATTATCTTTTTTATCAAGGTCTTATTGGCAACGGCGGCAATGGTTTGCCTGTTAATTTACTTTTCACCAGAGCAGGCGCAATGGCTTGAGTGGTCGTTTGTTGAGCGATTCGCTCATCTGTTTTCCCTGATACTCGGCGGTGCTTTAGGGTACTTTATGGCATTGGTACTGTTTGGGATCCGTCCGTGGCGGCTCAAAGCCCGGAACTGAGGGCTGATTCTGCTGCCGAGCTGTTATATAATCCGCCAATTTACGTTTGAGCAGTCATTGATTTCATGGAACTGATTCGCGGAATACACAATATATTGCCGGCCCATCGCGGTTGTGTGCTGACCATAGGTAACTTTGATGGTGTACACAGGGGCCATGCCGAAGTGATAGCCAATCTGGTCAAAAAGGCGCGTCACTTTGGTTTGCCGGCCACCCTGATGACATTTGAGCCGCAACCGCAGGAACTGTTTCGCGGCCAGGATGCCCCTGCGCGCTTGAGCCTGCTTCGTGATAAGGTCAGGTTGCTTGCTGAACTGGGAATAGACAGACTTGTGTGTGTCAATTTCAATCAAAAGTTTGCCCAGATGCCGGCCAAGGAGTTTGTCGAAGAGTTGCTGGTGCGTAAACTTGGGGTCAAGTATCTGGTGGTCGGTGACGATTTCTGTTTTGGACGGGCGCGTCAGGGCAACTTTGAGCTGCTTCGCACTGCCGGTGAACAACACGGTTTTGCGGTAGTCAGTACCCAAAGCTTTTTGGTTGGCGATCACAGGGTCAGTTCCACCATGGTCAGAGAAGCACTGGCCAAGGGCAATCTTGATCAGGCCAGACGTTTATTGGGACATCCCTATACTCTCAGTGGTAAGGTGGCACATGGCAAAAAGCTGGGCCGGACGCTAGGGTTCCCCACAGCCAATATTGCCATGAAGCGTAAAGTGGTTCCCGTGAGGGGCGTTTTTGCGGTTAGGCTCTGGTGGGATGGCAGTGAGCAATACGATGGTGTTGCCAATGTGGGTTTTCGCCCGACGGTTCAGGGACAAAACTGCCAGTTGGAAGTGCACCTGTTTGACTTTGACGGTGACCTCTACGGGCGTAAAGTAGAAGTGGAATTAGTGGCCAAGATCCGTGACGAGAAACCGTTCGAGTCCCTTGAGGCACTTAAGAAACAAATAATGAATGACGCTGATGAGGCTCGCGCCTTACTCAGCAATGAAGCAGGCTGAGCTCTCTTAGCTAAATTAATGGTATTAGGATCAATGAGCGACTATAAATCAACTTTGAATTTGCCGGAAACCGAGTTTCCGATGCGTGGTAATTTGGCAAATCGCGAGCCAGAGATGTTGAAACGCTGGACCGAGGAGAATCTGTACCAACAGATCCGTGATAGCCGTATTGGCCGCAAGCTTTTCATTCTGCACGATGGCCCTCCATATGCGAATGGCGATATTCATATTGGTCACTCAGTTAACAAGATCCTTAAAGATATTATTATCAAATCCAAGACCTTGTCGGGGTTTGATGCGCCTTATGTGCCAGGTTGGGACTGCCATGGTCTGCCGATTGAACTCAAGGTAGAACAGAAAGTGGGTAAGCCAGGGCAGAAAATCTCTGCCGCCGAGTTTCGTGACGAGTGCCGTAAGTATGCCGCCAAACAGGTGGATGGTCAGCGCAATGACTTTATCCGTCTCGGCGTACTCGGTGACTGGTTCAAACCTTACCTGACCATGGATTTCAGCACTGAGGCCAACATCATTCGCTCATTGGCTAAAGTGATCGACAACGGCCACCTGCACAAAGGGGTTAAGCCGGTGCATTGGTGTACCGACTGTGGTTCTGCCCTGGCCGAAGCCGAAGTGGAATATGAAGACAAGACCTCACCGGCCATAGACGTGGCCTTTGCCGCCGTGGATAAGGCTAAAGTGCTAGCTGCTTTCGGGGTTACTGAGTATCAAGCGCCAGTCTCCATGGTTATCTGGACTACTACTCCCTGGACCTTGCCTGCCAACCGCGCTTTGTCACTGAGTCCTGATTTGGACTATGTGCTGGTAGAGATTGAGTCTGAAGAAGGTGCCAAGCAAGCGGTTATTCTGGCGGAAGCCCTGCTGGAAAGCTGTATCACCCGTTATGGTGTCAAGAGCCATCAGCTCCTGGGTCGCGCCAAAGGTGCCGAGCTTGAGTTGATGCAGTTCCAGCACCCTTTCTATGATTTCAGTGTACCGGCGATCCTTGGCGATCACGTGACCACAGAGTCCGGTACCGGTGTGGTACACACTGCCCCTGGACACGGTCAGGACGACTTTGTGGTTGGCCAGAAGTATGGTTTGGAAGTGGCTAACCCTGTAGGTGATAACGGCGTTTATAAGGCGGATACCCCGCTGTTTGCCGGCAAGCACGTGTTCAAGGCCAATGATGAAATTGTAGCGCTGCTGCAGGAAAAAGATGCCTTGCTGCACCGCGAAGCTTATCGTCACAGCTACCCTCACTGCTGGCGCCACAAGACTCCTATTATCTTCCGCGCCACACCGCAGTGGTTTATCTCCATGGATAACAAAGGGCTGCGTACTCAAGCTATGGGTGAAATTGAGCAAACCCAGTGGATCCCGGATTGGGGACAGAGCCGGATTGAGAAGATGGTCGAGAACCGTCCTGACTGGTGTATCTCGCGCCAACGTACCTGGGGCGTGCCTATCACTCTGTTTGTTCACAAGGAAACCGAAGAGCTGCATCCAGACAGCGTGGCTTTGATGGAGCGTGTTGCTCATCGCATTGAGCAGCAGGGCATTCAAGCCTGGTGGGATCTGGATGAGTCTGAACTCCTGGGTGAAGATGCAGCACAGTACCGCAAGGTGACCGACACTCTGGATGTTTGGTATGACTCAGGTTCTACCTTCTCATCAGTGGTTGCCGCCCGCCCTGAATTCCAGGGGCAGGGAATTGACCTCTACCTGGAAGGCTCGGATCAGCACCGTGGTTGGTTCATGTCATCACTGATGATTTCGACCGCCATGAACGGCAAGGCACCTTACAAACAGGTACTGACCCACGGCTTTACCGTGGATGGCAAGGGCCGCAAGATGTCCAAGTCTATCGGCAACGTGATTGCACCACAGCAGGTAACCAACAAACTGGGCGCCGATATTCTGCGTCTGTGGGTGGCTTCTACCGACTACAGCGGTGAAATGACGGTATCCGATGAGATCCTTAATCGTAGCGCCGATGCTTATCGCCGTATCCGTAACACCGCCCGCTTCCTGCTGGCTAACCTGAGCGGTTTTGAGCCAGAGACAGACATGATTGCCATCGAAGACATGGTGGCACTGGATCGTTGGGTGGTGCGCCGCGCCGCCAAACTGCAGGAAGAGTTGCTGGAAGCCTATGATGCCTACAACTTCCATATAGTGACCCAGAAGCTGATGCAGTTCTGCTCGGTTGAATTGGGCAGCTTCTATCTGGATATCATCAAGGACAGACAGTATACCGCCAAGCGTGATGGTCACGCCCGTCGCAGCTGTCAGTCGGCTCTGTATCTGATTGCCGAAGCCATGGTGCGTTGGGTGGCCCCGATTCTTAGCTTCACTGCCGATGAAATCTGGCAGTTGCTGCCGGGTAAGCGTGACGCCTATGTGTTTACTCAGGAATGGTACCAGGGCCTCAAGGCTGTCCAGCTGGACTCAGATTTGAGTGATGAATACTGGGCACAGTTGCTGCAGGTTCGTGATGAAGTCAACAAGGCACTGGAGCAAGGCCGCCGCGATAAGCTGATCGGCGGCGCGCTGGAAGCCGAGGTGACTCTGTTTGCCGATGCGGCGCTGACTGAAGCTTTGGCCAAACTGGGTGACGAGCTGCGCTTTGTGCTGCTGACTTCCAAGGCCGTGGTTAAGCCGCTTGCCGATGCGCCTGCCGCTGCCCGTGAAACTGAGCTGGCATCACTTAAGATAAGCGTTGCCAAGTCCGAAGCGGCCAAGTGTGATCGCTGCTGGCACCACAGAGAAGACGTTGGCCAGATCGCCGAGCATCCGTTGCTGTGTGGCCGCTGTGTGACCAATATCGAAGGAGAAGGTGAACAGCGCCTGTTCGCCTGAGGATAATAAACATGCCCGCAGACTGGAAACAGAGTGGCCTGCGCTGGTATTGGGTGGCTGTGTTGGCCTTTTTGGCTGACCAGCTGTCCAAACAGTGGGTATTGGGGAACTTCAAGCTGTATGAGTCGGTGCAGCTGTTGCCTTTCTTTAATCTGACCTATGTGCGTAACTATGGTGCCGCCTTTAGCTTTCTCAGTGATGCCGGTGGCTGGCAGCGTTGGTTGTTCACTGCCGTCGCTGTCGGCTTCAGTGTGTTGCTGACCGTTTGGCTCAGACGGCAATCGGCTGGATTGTGGCGCCTTAACCTGGCTTACACTCTGGTGATTGGCGGCGCACTGGGAAATCTTGTCGATCGCCTGATGCATGGCTTTGTGGTGGACTTCCTCGATTTTTACTGGAAAACCAGTCATTACCCGGCATTCAATATCGCTGACTCGGCTATCTGTGTTGGCGCAGTCCTGATCATCTGGGATTCATTTTTCGGCGGTGACAAGGCCGCAGCCAAGCAGAATGAAGCCAAGGAGTAACGCAGATGTCTGATGTAAAATCCCTCTTGTGCCACCTTAATATATTGCTGGAAGACGGCTCGACTGCTGACAGTACCAAAGCCTCCGGTAAACCTGCCAGGCTCAATATTGGCGACGGCAGTCTGAGCCCGGCGTTTGAAGCTGAGCTTCTTGAGCTGAAAGCCGGCGATAATCACAGCTTTACCTTGGCCCCAGCCGATGCTTTCGGCGAGTCCAATCCCGATGCCATTCATCACTTGGATCGCACTCGCTTCCCGGCAGATATGACGCTGGAACCCGGTGTTATAGTCAGCTTTGCTGGCCCTGGCGGCAGTGAAATACCCGGAATAGTGAGGGAGATAGCCGGTGATTCTGTCACTGTGGATTTGAACCATCCGCTGGCGGGCCACCAGGTGACCTTTGAACTGGAAGTATTGCAGGAGCTTTGATATGTCAGTAGCAAAATCTACCGGTCTTAACATATTACTGGCCAATCCCAGAGGCTTCTGTGCCGGTGTTGACCGGGCTATCAGCATAGTGGAACGGGCGCTGGAACTCTTTTCCCCGCCTATCTATGTGCGCCATGAAGTAGTGCATAACCGTTATGTGGTTGAAGATCTCAAGCAGCGCGGGGCGATTTTTGTCGATGAACTGGATCAGGTGCCCGACAACAGCATAGTGATTTTCAGTGCTCATGGGGTGTCGCAGGCGGTGCGCAATGAAGCCAAGCGTCGTGGTCTTAAGGTGTTTGATGCCACTTGTCCTCTGGTGACCAAGGTGCATCTGCAGGTGACCCGCGCCAGTCGCAAGGGTATTGAGTGCATTCTTATCGGTCATGCCGGCCATCCCGAAGTGGAAGGCACCATGGGGCAGTACGATAACCCTGAAGGGGGAGTCTATCTCATTGAGTCTCCGGCCGACGTGGATGCATTGCAGGTGAAAGAGCCGGATAACCTTTGCTTTGTTACCCAAACCACGCTGTCGGTGGATGATACCCTGGATATTATTGCCGCGCTGCAGAAGCGGTTCCCTTCGATTGAAGGGCCCAGGAAAGACGATATCTGCTACGCGACCCAAAACCGTCAGGATGCGGTACGTAAAATGGCCCAGGATGTGGACTTGCTGATTGTGGTTGGCTCCAAAAACAGCTCCAATTCCAACAGACTGCGGGAATTGGCGCTCAAGTCTGGCACTCAGGCCTATCTGGTCGATAACGCCGATGATGTAGAACGTGAGTGGTTTGATGGTGTCAGCAAGGTTGCGGTTACTGCCGGGGCTTCTGCTCCTGAGGTGTTGGTGCAGCAGGTTGTTGAGGCTATAGCTAAATTGGCGCCGAGCGTGGTGACCGAAGTGGAAGGGCGCAAGGAAGATACCGTATTTGCCGTACCGGTTGAGCTAAGGTAAGAAACCGCGAGTTTATCGCGCTTATTTAAGCGAACAGCATTTTAAAAAGAGGCTATCTAAGCCTCTTTTTTTTATGGAAAAAATACTTCTTATCAGGCTTGAATTTATTAGCGATGATTGTTACTGGCGATTTACATTCGACTCAACTATCATTAACAGGTATTATTGTTGCGTTTAGCTAACTATAAGATATTAAAGAACTAATAGGCTGAATTTATTGTCAAAAACATGGCGCTGTCTGGAGATTTGACACCTATGAAAAAACGCAGGGAGGGGTTCTCTCTGATTGAGGTTATGGTAGCGCTCGTCATTTTGGTGATAGGGCTTATCGGGATATTTAACTTACATATAGTAGCCAAGCGCGCCAGCTTTGAATCATTTCAACAGACTCAGGCGGCCTACTTTGCCAACGATATCCTCAATCGGATGAAGCTCAATAACAAGGTTTTGAGTAGTTATGAGGGCTCCTATGATGGAAGCGGAAGTGCCCCTGCAAAATCCTGTGATGTGGGCCTTAGCGCCACTGTGACCTGCACTACTGCCGAGACTTTGGCTTGGGATCTTTACCAATGGCAGGAGCTCTTTACCGGCGCTGCTGAAAAGGCAGATAGCCGGAATGTCGGCGGCCTCGATAGCGCCACTGCTTGTCTGACTGTCAATGGCAGTGATGTCACTATCGTGATGGCATGGCGAGGCATTCAGGAAACCGCCGGCACCGCTTATGAAGCGACTGACTGCGGCGATAGCCTGGGGAAGCGTCGGCGGGTTTTTATCCTCAAGACTGTGATTAACCAAGGTTAAGGCGATGAGTGTGACAAATTCAAAGCAGTCGGGTTTTTCTCTGGTTGAGCTCATGGTGGCCATGGTTATCAGCCTGTTTCTGACACTAGGCTTGTTCGCCATGTTCAGTATGTCTGCCACCAATGTTACTACCACAGGGCAGTTCAATCAGTTGCAGGAAAATGGCCGTATCGCGCTGGCTATCATGGTACCGGATCTGAGTCAGGTAGGTTTCTTCGGAGATATGACGGGTACAGACTTTGTGCTGGGTACCAATACTCGGGTCGATAATACAGTTGGGACAGATTGCACCGGCGAGGGGCTCAACAACGCCACTCTGCCTAATGATAAACCTGCCCACTTCAGACGTCTTTGGGGCTATGAGGCCGGGGTGAGTACCGGCTCACTGAGCTGTGTCAGTTCAGTGATTGATAGGACAGATGTGATTCAGATTAAACGTCTGGTGGGGCCTCCCGGTACCGGCGGTGGTTTTCGGGTAGCGACAACGGCCAGCCAGGCGGTGTTTTTTAACGATACAGATCCCGCCCTTGAAAACCAAAGGGTGTGGGAATATCAACACCATGTTTACTTTATCAAAGACAATAACGGCGTGCCGGTTCTGACCCGCAAATCACTTTCTAAAAATGGAATGGATGTGGACGAACCCTTGGTCGAAGGCATAGAGAATATGCGCATTCTCTATGGGTTTGATGAGGATGGTGATGACACAGCCGATAGCTTTATGCCGGTGCAGAGTGTGACGGATCTAATGTGGGATAACCAGCTGTTTCAGCGAATTGTGGCCTTGAGAGTCTTTTTACTGGTACGTTCAGTTGCAGAGGACAAGGCATATACAAATGAGAATACCTATCAAATAGGTGATAAAACAATTACATACCCAAGGCCTGACAAGAATGACAATGTAAAACCTGATCACTTCCGCCGTAAGGTGGTTTCGACCACTGTGGTGCTTGAAAACCCGGTGTTGATAAGGAATTAAGTAGATGAAGATAAGGCAGCAGCGGGGAGTTGTACTTTTTTTTGCACTTATCCTCCTGATTATTTTGACCTTAATTGGTGTGGCACTGGCGGTTAACTCCAGTCAGTCGCTGCGCATGGCCGGCGCCGGTGCCGAGCGGGTGGAAGCCAAAGCCTTGGCCGATGGTGGGTTGCAGGCGGTATTGAACGCCAAGAGCCAGGCAGAATTGGCAACGATGACAGCGGTTGATGATGATAATAGTTTTTTGGGTGGTAGTCAGGTTTTGACACCTTTGCCATTGAAGAGTGATGGCACTGTGGACGCCAAGAATGTTGCCTGTCAACGGAGCAGAGCTGCCAGCGGTACAGATCTTATTAAGTGCCGGCGAGTTGAGGTTTCAAGCCAAGTGCAGTATGGGCGGGATAATCTTGGACAACTGACAGTTATCGAAGGGGTTGAGCAGGAAGTGCTTAACGGGAGCGGATCATGAAACTCAAAAAGTGTTTATGCGGTTTGTTGTTTGTGCTGGTGGGCTCTTCCGGGCAGGTGTCGGCCGATGATACAGACCTATACCTGATACCTCCTCCTAATCAAGGGCGAGCCAAGGTGTTGATTATCTTTGATAACTCAGCGTCCATGGATACTATAGAAACAGGAGTGCCAGGTGGGTACGATCCTGGCGAAGAGTATCTTCCCGTAGGTTCTTCCCATTCCTATGATGAGCGGTTGATCTACTTTACCGTTGGCTCCGGAATGGATGAAAGCGCATTACCCGTACCGGACAGCCCCTCGGAGTCGCGCCGCTTCAATCAGCTTCTTAATGGTTGCGCTGTAGCCCAAGAAGCTCTGGATACTTATGGTCGTTTTACCGGTTATATCCGGGAGTTTGTGTTTTCCGGCAACGGCGCGGGTACTTGGCAACCTATTAAGGAAAACAGTGGTGCAGAAAGGAACAACCCGATTGATTGCTGGGAAGATATTGCAGGAGGTAGAGAAAGCAATAATGGTGTGTATCCTAATGGTTACCCTCAAAATAGCGTTGGAAATAATAAAAATTATCAGCCATATGGTGGTACAGATGCTGCGGCGTTGGAAAATGCTGAAAAACTTGGCTTCAATCAAGGTGAGTTGGTAACTCTTTACACAGATAATTATCTACGTTGGTATACCCGCTATAAGAACGATTTACTGGATGATGTTCAGGATCTTAGCCGGTTGGATATTGCAAAAACTGCGATTTCCGGGGTGATTAGCTCTATGCCGTCGGTTGATTTCGGCCTGGCAGTATTTAATATGAATTATGATGTGGAAGGGCAGCGAGATGGTGGCCGAATCATTGCCGGTATTCGTAATCGCACCGCATCACAGAAAGACGTTTTGCTTAATACAATTGAAAATCTACCGGCTGAAACCAACACTCCACTTTGTGAAACTTTGTTTGAAGCCTATCAGTATTTCAGTGGTGGCCCCATTACTTTTGGTCATAGTGACTTTAAGTATGATGGGAATGACATACATTACACTGCTAATAGACCACCATACGATACAAGTGTAGAGGATAATGGTCGTTACCTGTCTCCCATGAGTGTTTGTAGTGATATTGCTTATATCATCTATATTACCGATGGTGTGCCTACCTTGGATGCTTCGGCTAACGATAAGATTACTTCTCTTGTCAATGCGGCGAATGTCGAGGGAAATTACTTTCCTTATACTTTCATAGGTAATAATGGCGAAGAAATCAGCTATCTGCCTGCGTTGGCCAGCTATATGGCGCATAACGATATACTGCCGGATACGGAAAAGTTTCAACGGGTGGTGACTCACACCATAGGCTTTGCGCTCGAGGAAGGTTCTGCCGCTGAGCCTTTGTTGGAAGAGACGGCCAGGAGAGGTAACGGCCAGTATTATACCGCCAACAGTGTGGCCGATTTACAGCAAGCCTTCAGTAATGTGCTCGACAGTATCACGGATGAAGGCCAAAGGTTTTCCGCGCCCGGGGTGGCCTTTAGTAATGCTGACCCAACTCGGACCCTGGACTCTGCTTATTATGCGCTGTTTCGTCCATCTCAAGGCCCCAGATGGGTCGGCAATTTGAAAAAGTTAAAAGTTAATCCCTCAGGGGTTTTGATAGATGCCAATGGTGAAGCAGCCATTTCAAAAACAGGTGGTATTTCTGATTCGGCCTGTAGTCTATGGAGTAGCTGCTCTCCGAACCCTGATGGTAACGATGTACAGGAAGGCGGGGCGGCCAGAACCATAGTGCCTGATAGCCGTATTATCTACAGCAACATCAAGGTAGGTGGTGACCTCGCAATTTTGAGTAAGAACCAGGCTTCCAGCTATGCCGGTGGTGACAGTGCCTTGTTGACCTATATGAACATGAGTGTGGCAGCCGGTACTGAAAGTGCTGAGCTTGAAAAAGCCTTTGAGTGGATCAAGGGGAAAAATGTCGATATAGATGAAAATGGTGAGTTTACCTCTGACGATTACAGCGGGGTTCGCGGCGATATCATGGGTGATCCCATGCACTCGCAACCACTAGCCATTGATTTTAGTAGCGGTGATAGCACCAATGTGCGCATTTTCGTTGGCACCAATCATGGTATGTTGCATGCCTTTAAAGATACAGGTAGCAGTGTTGAAGAGAGTTGGGCCTTTATGCCCTATGAGTTTCTCCGTAATGTGCAGGAGCTCAGGGATAACAGTTATGCCAATGGCCATAGCGTTTATGGCATAGATGGTTCGCCGGTTTCCTATTTGGAGCGCAATGAGTCGGGTGTTATTACCAAGGCCTGGCTCTTCTTCGGGATGCGTCGGGGCGGGAGTGCTTACTATGGCTTCGATGTTACCGCACCGGATTCACCTATATTGATGTGGCGGATTGACAGCAATAGCGCCGGTTTTGCCAACTTGGGACAAACTTGGTCGACACCTGTTGTGACTAAGGTGCCGGGTTTGGATACCCCTGTAGTGATTTTCGGTGGCGGTTACAATCTGGGCTATGACGCCAACACAGGCAGTAACTCAGATGGCCGCAATGTGTACCTGGTCAATGCCGAAACCGGGAAACTCGAGCATAGCTTTGGTGTTGATGGCAACACGGCTTTGACCGGCATAGAGCACAGTATTGCCGGTTCAATCGCCACCCTCGATAGCAACAGCGATGGCGCAACTGACAGGCTGTATGCCGCAGACCTTGGTGGTAATGTCTGGCGCATGGATATGCCCTCTGAAAATACAGCCAGTTGGAGTGGCTTTAAGTTTGCCTCTTTGGGAGGTGCGCTTGCTTCTTCCGATCGTCGTTTTTTCTATGAACCAGTGGTTGCTCAGACGGTATTTACCAATGTCACCCAGGTAACAGTGACTGATGCTGATGGTAATACCAGCACGACTACGGCCTATCAAAATGTGCCTTACGATGCTGTGACTTTGGGCAGTGGTAACCGGGCCTCACCTTTGGAGAGCGCCGTGGAGGATATGTTTTTTGTGCTACAGGATCGTCATGTGGTGACCAAGACCTTTGGCGCCTCAGGTGCGACGGTACCTAGTCCCATTACCTTGGCCAACCTCTATGATGTGACATCGGCTGCTCCGAGCAGTGACAGTGAGAATATTGAATTTGGTACCAAGCTGGGTTGGTTCCGTAATTTCTCCATTGCCGGGGAAAAGAGCCTGTCGCCTTCGGCCATTATTAAGGGTGACGTTTATTTCACCTCCTTTGTACCCGCGCAAACAACACCGGAAACAGCAGACAGTTGTCTTATCTCCTCGACTGGGCGTTTATACCGCTATGACCTGCATAAAGGTGGGCGTTACAATTATGAGTTTTTGGAAGTGTGTGAAGATTGTATTCCTCAGCCGCCTAAAATTATTACCCCGCCCAAAGATCCTGATGATCCGGATAATCCGGACAATCCAGATGCTGCCTTGATTATTGGTCGCGGTGAGTGTGATGAAACCGGTGAAAACTGTTCAGGTACAGTGGCATTGGAGACAGGTCTGACTACCAACAAGATTTATTACCATGTAAATGAGTAGGATAAGAGATGAAAAGACCAGCGGGTTTTACCCTGATAGAAGTCATGATTACTGTGGTCATTATCGGCATACTGGCGTCTATCGCTTATCCATCTTATGTGCAGTACATTGCCAAGAGTACTCGTTCCGAGGCTCATGCGGCCTTGATGCGACTGGCCAATCTGCAGGAGCAATACTATTTGGATAATCGCACTTATGCCACGGATATGACCAAACTGGGGCTCAATGCCAGTCCCTTTATTACTGAGAATGGTCATTACAGTATCGCGTCAACCGGCACAGCGGATTTCACCCTGACCGCAACGGCACAAGGAGCGCAGGCCAGCCGCGACAGTAAGTGTAAAACGCTGACCTTGACCGATGCCGGGATTAAAAGTGGTGCTTCAACGGAGTGTTGGAAATGATTAGATCAATTAAATATGGTTTGTTGCTCCTACTGCCCGGTATGCTATTTACAGCCCAAGCCGCCGAGCGGCAGGATGTTAAATGTCACTTGATTACCAGCAAGGGAGAGCAGATTGCCTTTTATCGCTGGGACTTGGACAAGCAGCAGCTATTTATGGCGCGTTTGAGCGGTAAGTCGTTAAAGGATGCCCGCGGTAAGCGTTACTTTATCAGGGAAGCCAGAGAGTGTGTGTTGCTCAAGGAAGCATTCAGCTCTGAGAAGGCTCGTAAGTTGGATGAGATGGCTCTAAGATAACTTTCCCTAAGTCATGATACTTGAGCCAGTTCGGGTTAACAGCAATAGGCTCGCAATAGATCCTTCCAGGTCACTATACCGACAATTTCGCCGTCTTCCAGTACCGGCAGTGAACCTATATCTTTCTCCAATAAGAGCCTGGAAGCCTGCGCCAGGCCTACGTGGGGCGCAACGGTTACAGGGTTACGGCTCATTACTTGGTGTGCCCGCTTATTGAGGGTTTCCAGATCTCTGCTGCTGGCGGTATCGCTGCCAAGGTTGGGGCTTAAGGCCCGCAGCAGATCACGTTCGGACAGGACGCCTTCCAGCTTGCCTTCATCATTCACTACCAGTAAGTGATGAAAGCCTGCATGATGAAATATCTCTTTGACCACACTCAGGCGATCGTCCATTTCCACTGTGACAACCCGAGTGATCATGATATCGGCGATGCAGAGCTGCATAGGGATCCTCCATAACCTTTCCTTTGTTATATCAGAGCCCTGTCAATAATGCTAACTCAGAGTATTTTCATCTTGCTGATTGAGCTCCTGCAGATGGCAATCGATATAGCGGCTGCGTTTTTTGAACTTGAGTTTGTCCAAGTCCACCAGCACCAAGCCATCGATACAGTCGGCAAAGTCGGCATCCACTCCAAAGGCGAGGAAGCGCACCCCATCAGGCTGACAAAGTTCGCCGTATTGCTTGTAGAGAGTTGGCACAGCGGCTCCCATACTGGCAAGGGTCTGCTTGAGCTGTTTAAACGCGTCTTGATAATCTGAATCGATATAGAGTTTGTCCAGCTCAGTCTGGCGCTCAGGTGACAGACCAAAAGGCGCGAAAGACTGTGCCAGTTGTGTCTTACAGGGAAACTGCTGCAGGTAGAAGTGCACCAACATCTCCTTGGCTGGTGCCGGCAGTTGGTTGCTTATGGTCACCGGTCCGAATAGATAGCGGTAGCCGGGATGACGAGCCAGAAAGGCACCTATGCCGTACCAGAGGTAATCGAGACTGCGCTTCCCCCAATATTTAGGCTGTACAAAGCTGCGGCCGAGTTCCAGGCCCTTGGTGAAATAGGGCGAAAATTCAGCTTGATAGTGAAACAGTGACTCACTGTAGAGGCTTTCTCCGGCACTGTGCAAGTTCGCAACTTCGGCAAAGCGGTAGGCGCCGACTATTTCCAGCTCCTTGGGATCCCAGAGCACCAGGTGCAGATAACTGGAGTCGTACCTGTCTATGTCTCTGCGTTTTCCCGTACCTTCACCTACGGCGCGGAAAGCCAGTTCCCGCAGCCTACCTATTTCCCGCATCACAGGGCTGCTGCCCTGATGGCGGTAGAGGAAAATCTGCTTGTCATCCTGAGTTTGACCAAGCTGCTCGCACTGCAGTAAAGCCTGTTGCAACTCACGACGTTTTTCTGGATGGGCGATGGCGCTCTGGGTGTTGAAAAGTGGGCTACGATTCTTGCCGATGCGATAGAGATGGTTCTTCAGCAGACTGACCCGGGTTTTGAGTGGGAAGTTACTGCCGCTGACCGCTTCTGCCGGGATAAGCTCGCCGATACGCACCGGCAAAGTGTTACTGGCTTGTTTAAACATCTCCTTGACCAACAGCAGGGTAGCCAAAGGTTTATATAACATGGAAGCGCCGTAAAAGGTCGCCGAGTTCTTGGCATCGACATACATGGGCAGCAGCGGCGCATTGCAGCTGATAGCCATCTTCAGGAAGCCGGTTTGCCACTGGGTATCGCGAATGCCGTTTGGTCTGAGCCGGGAAACCTCACCCGATGGAAAGATGAGCACAGCGCCTTCACTACGCAGATGTTGATGGATCTTCTCCAGGTGTTGTCTGGGGGTGCCGCCTGTCATATTGCGAACCGGCAGCAGGATGTTGTGCAGTGGCGTCAGTGTCATCAGCAGCTCGTTGGCAACTACTTTAATGTCAGGCCTGACTTCGCTGATAAGTTTTATCAGCACCAGAGCATCCAGCGAACCTATTGGATGATTGGCGAAGATAACGACCCGGCCCTGATGGGGAATGTTTTCCACCTCACTGTCCGGCACAGTATAGCTGACGGCAAAGCTTTCCAGCACTTGTTCAACAAAATCCACGCCCTTGAGAAAACTGAATTGGCCGGCGATATCATTGCACTCCCGCTCATTGAGCAGATAACGCAGTAAGGCCTTGGTTGGCTTGGCGAGCCAAGGCTTGCTGTTGATATTGGGCAGATTGGATTCCACAACTTTATCGACGGTAAACATCATAATGGGGTACCTGATTTAAGCAGCTTGTTGTTCTTGTCTCTGCCAGGCGAAGCGTTTCAGTACTTCGGTCCGGCCCAGTTGTTCATTCCAGCGCTCGAGTTGCAGCTCGCCCTCGAGGGTTTCGGTCAATAGGGTGCAGTTCTCTACCCAGTCACCATCATTGGCATAGATAAAGCCGCTCATTTCCGTGAGCTCGGGCTGGTGAATATGGCCACAGATGATGCCGTCCACCTTCTGCTTGCGGCCATAGCGCACCACGGCTTCGCGAAAACTGTTGATGGCTTGCTGGGCCTTGCCGACTCTTTGCTTGATAAAACCGGCCAAAGACCAATAGGGGTACCCGAGACGGCGGCGAACCTTGTGCAGTTGGCGGTTGAGAAACATCAAGACATCGTAGAGGTGATCGCCGAGGCGGGCGGTGATGCGGCCGATACAGACTTCGGAGTCAAACTGATCGCCATGTAGCATCAGCAAGGTTTTGCCGCTCAGGGTTTGATGTCGGTACTCTTTGCTGATAATGACGTCGGCGAGTTGCAGCTGGTGGTAGTCCTTAAATAGCTCGTCATGGTTGCCGGGCAGATACACCAGCTTGATGCCGCTCTGTGCCATCTGCAGCAGTTTTTGCAGCAGTTGGTTGTGACTCTCGGGCCAGAATACCCGGCGTTTGAGGGCCCAGATATCGACTATGTCCCCCACCAGATACAGCACCTTGGGCTGAACGCTGTTTAGGAAGTGCAGCAGGTATTCGGCCTTGCAGTCAATGCTGCCCAGGTGAATATCCGAGAGCCAGAGGGCGTTGAGCTTGGTAACAGGCTCGGCTGCGCGGCGGGAGTATGGGTGAAATGTCGATGGTTTGTTGAGCAATGACTTGCTGTCTTTCATCGCGGCTCCTGGATAAAACCAGTGAAACGGGTTTGACTGTGAAAGACTCTAAGTCAGTTATTTGACCTTGAAGTGACGTCTCGATGACCTTATTGTGACGCCCCGAACTCATCTTGATATCATTTGGCAATATGATGCGAAACTCGCTGCCATGCCCCGGTGCACTGATCAGGCGGATCTCGCCGCCAAGCACTTGAGTCACCAGTTTAAATTCCCGCAGTTGTTCATGGGACTCTCTCGACGGAGAGCGGTTTGAAGCTGCGGCTCCGCTTGGCGGCGCGCTCCAGGTTAGTCAGTATCAGTCGGCAGCAATCGGCCATTTCACTTTGGTACTGTTCGCAAATCTTGCTGATCGACATCCTTGGCGTAAAAGCACTTGTTGAAGGCTTTAACATTCTCTGCCAGATGCGAAGCCGCGGTGACACAGATACTTACGGGGGGGATTTCATAGGTGATGCTGCAACAACGGCCGCATGTAGCGGCCGTTGTCGGGAGGTTAGGTTACATTGCCCCTAGAACAGCAGATGTGCCATCCCGGCAATCACAGGCAGGGTGACCAGAGTACGCAGCAGGAAGACGGCGAACAGCTCCCAAATTTTCACCGGTATCTTGCTGCCGATAAGCAAGGCGCCTACTTCACTCATGTAGATCAATTGGGTGACCGACAGCGCCGCAATCACAAAACGTGTCATGTCGGCTTCTATGCTGGTGGCCAGAATCGAGGGGATAAACATATCGGCAAACCCAACGACTATAGTCTTGGAGGCCTGTGTTGCTTCGGGGATTTGCATCAATTCCAGCAGCGGAATAAAAGGCATGCCAAGATAGTCAAATACCGGGGTGTATTCGGCGATGACCAAAGCTATGGTGCCTATTGCCATCACGACAGGGAGTACCCCGAAGATCATATCGATGACATTCTTTACCCCTTCGGAGAGCACCTTGAATATACCGCCGGTATTGGCTGCCTTGGTGAGCGCCAGTTCCAGCCCCCAGGACAGGGAGTTATGGCCTTGCGGCAGTGACTCATCATCTTTCTGCCTGGGACTGCCATCAATATAGAGATCTTTTTTGCGTGACAGCGGCGGCAACTTGGGCACAACTATGGCGGCAACAATACCGGCCAGACAGACCGTCAGGTAGAAGGGCACAAACATCGCCTGCAGTTTTACTTGAGTGAGCACCACAAGGGTAAAGGTGATAGAGACTGCCGAGAAGGTGGTGCCGATAACCGCCGCTTCACGTTGGGTATAGAAGCGGTTTTCATACTGCTTGCTGGTTAGCAGAATACCAACGCTACCATCCCCGAGCCAAGAGGCCATACAGTCGATGGCGCTGCGTCCCGGCAGGTTAAATACCGGTCGCATCAATTTGGTCAGTAAGGTACCGAAGAGTTCCAGCAGGCCAAAATTGAGCAATAAAGGCAGGAACATACCGGCAAAAAAGAACACACAGAAGAGTAGCGGCAGCAGGTCATTCATTACCAAGGCGCCGGTGGAATCGGCTCTGAGTATCTCAGGGCCAACCTGGAAGAAGGTCAGGCAGATAAATATTGCTCCCAATACTCTAACCAAGAGCCAGGCAGGGCTGATATTCAACAGAGAGTTAAGAAACTTGCTGTGGCGGACGAAGCCGGGACGAAGGAGCTTTACCAATACACTGGCAGTGGCCATAAATACTACTATGGCGCAAATTATGCCGGTCAGATAATCATTGAGCAAACCTTTGAGTTCACCGGCCAACACAGCTACAGGGATCGTCAGTTCGTTGTTATAACTGATAGGTGTCATAAAGAGTAAGACACCGAGCAGGGATGGCACCAGGAAGGTGAGTATGGTTGCTATGTTGCGGGGTTGTTTTTCGTTTGCCACGTTTGTTACACCCTGAATTTACACTAATGAATGAGTAAAAAGTTACTCGCCAGGGGCAATATTGGCTTTGGATGCATTTTCATTCAGCCAGCCCCAGAATTTAAGGGGGCAAGATTACCCCCTTAATGCGGCTATGTAAATTCATTCGCTGTCAGTTCTGTCTCTTTGATCACAACAGCATAGTTATTAGCAGTCTTTGCGTAATTATTGTTTGAGCAGTTCCTAATAAAAAAGTCTTCAAAAATAAATAGTTAAATAATTGTTGCTCGAGTCAAGTCCAGGATTGAGCCTTAACCGAAGGTTTGTCTCAGATTCAATGACCTGTCGGCACTGGCCTTTAATTGCAATACGGCGTGCTCTACTTGACCTAGGGCAGAAACGTTGTCACGGGTGGCGCCATGAATCATCTGGATGCCACTTGCTATTTCCTGTACCACTTGCCCCTGCTGAGTGGCTGCCACGGCATTTTGTCTGGCGAGATCGTGTATTTCACTCATTCCCTGGTTAACTGTGTTGATGGACTCTACTGCCGATAATGCTTCGGTTGCACATTTCTGTGCTTGGTGTCTACTGGCTTCCATCTCAGTGGCCCACTTGGTCAGCATGCTGAACATAGTCTCTATGCTGGCTGAAATGCTTTTGGTGGACTCTTGGGTTCGAGCCGACAAGGCTCTGACCTCGTCGGCGACTACGGCAAAGCCGCGTCCCTGTTCACCGGCTCTGGCTGCTTCTATGGCTGCATTGAGGGCCAGCAAGTTGGTTTGATCGGCAATGGCATCGATTTCCGACATGGCATTGGCAACTTGCTGAGCTTCATCGTTCAGATGCTTGGCATTGGAAGCCGCCCTGGCAACATCATCGGCTAGGTGGAGAATATGTTTGCTGTTCTGATGCATCACATCCCGGCTTTGACGACAGAGGCCATAAGCCTCATCTATACGGCCAGAAGTAGCCTGAGTATTGTCGGCTACCTCACTGATTGTGGCGTGCAACTCTTCGATAGCGCTGGCAATTTGATGCATCTGTTGCTGCTCCAGATCCATGCCGACTCTGGCCTGCTCGGTGGCCACCACCAACTGAGCGGCAATATCATTGGTTTTCAGAGCTTGATCCTGAGTCCTGCCCAATACGCCTTGAAGCATGGCAGCTTTACGTTGTAACTGGAATTCGAGCACAGATGAGGTGTCTTGCCCGGCATAGATGAAGCGACTGATAGAGTCGTACTCTTGCTTGAGTGTCATCAGTCGGGCGGGAATACGAAAGGCTTCGTCATAGAAGATTGCCAGATTGAGCGCCATCAATATGGCCCCGGCCAACATCACTCCCCATCCCCAAATATAACCACAGAGTAGCAGACCAGCCCCAGCCATCAGTGCTGAAAGCAAGCGTTTTTGTGTCAGCGTCAGTGGATCTTTGACTTCTTTCCCTTGGTTCAGACGGTGGTAAACTTTGATGGCCCGCTTAACAGTCTCTTGGCTGGGCTTAACCCTGACGGATTGATAACCAATGATTTTTCCCTGTTCAAAGATGGGGGAAACGAAAGCATCGACCCAGTAAAAACCACCATCTTTACAACGGTTTTTGACCAATCCCCGCCAGGATTGGCCCGCCTTGAGGCATTGCCACATTTCGGCAAAGGCTGCTTTGGGCATGTCGGGATGGCGAACCATGTTGTGGCTGTGGCCCAATAGCTCGACTTCAGAGAAACCCGAGATCTTGGCAAAGGCAGGGTTGACGTAAGTGATAACGCCGCGAAGATCTGTGGTGGAAATGAGTTCGTCGGTGGATTGCAGACAGACTTCCCTGTCCGTAGTGGTGGAATTCCTTGTGGACATCTTTATTCCGGCTCAGAGTTAGTGGCCCTATGTTGATTCAGGCCTTATTATCGTTTTAAGTGTGATAAGCATAACATTTTTGTGGTTATTGGGGGGAGGGCTTTTTTGACAAATCTTTTAGGAACCAGTATTTGCATATCATTGATATGAATACTAATTGTAAAATTCTGTGGTCAGTGTTTTGGCCGGGATAAAACGCTATAAATAAACTGGCTATCGGCTGACTACAGTGGAATCTGCTGGTGCATTTTTGCCCTTGGACAAGCCATGTCAATTTCCGTGGCTGTCATCATCTTGACGATTAGAATTAATATCATCAATTAGTTGCTGAATAAGCCAGGGGCCAACGAACCGGAATCTATACTCTGGTGCCAAAATGCAATAATTCGACCGGGAGCGACTTTTGTTGTTTAAACTCGGGTAAATAAGCGATCAGTAACGCAAAAAGACCTTGCCCGGACTTTAAAAAAAATCTGGAGCATGTAAGTTAGACTGCAGAAACCTAATCCGGGACAAACACTGGCATGTTAAGAAGACAGAGACTGGCAAGAATGGCGTTGAGCTTTGGTTTGCTGGGACTCTTTGGACTGCTGCTGGGCCTGGGGGTGGTTATCTTGGGCTATCAGAGTGGCGATGGCCGGGGCTTCAGTTTACTCAATCACAGTTTGAGTGAATTGGGCAGTTATGGTCATTCATCTTTGGCAGTGGTTCTTAATGGTGGTCTGTTCTTTGGCAGCCTGAGTTTGGTACTCTGCTGGTTGTTTATCCTGCAGCTATCTCGCCAATTGAGTGGTCATCTTCTTTATCTCAGTTTGACTCTGACCTGTATGGCGCTCGCCGGGGTGGGCTTATTTCCGGTCAATGTCTATCATCTCCACACTATGATGTTGAAGTGGTTTTTCATCTTTGGTTGTATCAGCGTAGGTTGCTATCTAATTTATCTAGTACAACGCCCCTTTGTCGCGGCCACCTTATGGACCTTAATCCCGGCGCTTATCAGCGGCATCAGTTTGGGCGCTTTTCTGTTTTTGCCATATCTGGAACTTGGTATTACCGAGGGAGACAATCCTTTTTACTATGAGTTGGTGCTGCAATTACCGCGCCCCGACTTTTGGTTGCCGGCGGTGCTCGTATGGCTGGGACTCGGCAGTTTTATGCTCTGGGTCCTGTGTTTGCTGCTGTGTACAAAAGAGGCTCCCGATGAACAGGAGCCTGTTGAACATCCATATTAAAAGCCCAAACACGAGCTTGCGTAAGATTTTGATTTAACGTCTATAGACCATGCCTGGCGCGTCGTGCCAGTATCCATTACAGGCTTCATTGCTCGTTTCGGCGTCGACTTCACTCCCTGCATCTTGCCGTAAAGATTCCGCCAGAGCGATAGAATCATGGCCATCGGGTGATACCCTGAACCAGTCAACGCCCAAACGTTTCATTTCTGGAATATCCCGTCTGAGATCGCAGCGGCCTGCCGATTGAGTCTGGATACCGTTGAGTCGCAATAGCGGCTGTTGCTCCTGGGTTTGTGCGACCAGGCCTTTGGGGTGCTGGATGCATATTGTCTGACAGTCATCTTTCGCCAGTCCCCGATGGCGGGCAGTGAAACAGCGGGCCGAGTGGGCCAAGGGCAGATAACCATAGCCCAATAACTCGACTTCAAAGCTTGGTGCGGGAGTAGTGACTTTCTGTAGCCAAGTCTTTGACAGCTCAATGGGCATCACAAAGCGCTGCATGCCCCATTGGTGCAGTTTGTCCAGGCTGGCTCTGTTGTAGTTATTGATACTGGCGCCACAGACAAAGGGCAGTCCCTGTTCTCGCGCCATACCTACGGCGGCCATATCGTTGGCTTCAACCATAAATTCGCCATTATCAAGTTGTTTCTTAAGCTCTTTAAGCTCGGATTGTGCTTCTATCAAGGCCAAGGTTGACAGTACAATCTGTTTACCGGCGTCTTTGAGTTCATGGGCCAGGGCCAGATAATCGGCAAACTTCATCTGCCTGCGGCGGCTGCAAACGGCTTCTCCCAGATAAATCAGTGGAATAGTGCTGTCTGCTACTTCACGGTAAAAGGCTTGTACCTGTGCTTTAGGCCAGCAATAAAGCAGCGGGCCAAGAGAAATATTCATAGAAAACTTCCTATTGCCAGCTGCGCTCGTAGGCACCCAGCGTAGTGGTTTGTCCCTCGGATACTTTGGCCAGTGCGGCATGCCATTCTGGTTTGGATTGGAACCGCTCAGGCGCATTCTGATAGGTGTCCAGTGCCTGGCGCCAAACCCGGGTAACTTGTTCCACATAGGCGGGGCTGCGTTGGCGACCTTCAATTTTGAGCGACACTATGCCAGCCTGAGCCAGTTCCGGCAGTAAGTCCAAAGTATTGAGGCTGGTGGGGGATTCCAGCAAGAAGCCTGGCTGGCTGTCTTCTTCGGTCAGATATCGTCCCTTACATACCACAGGGTAGCCCATCTGTTCATTCAACCCCGAGCTGTCAATCAAGACTTCGTTGAGACGGGTCTGGCGACAGCCTTGATTTTCCTGCCAGCGCACATGTTTTGCCGGTGAGCAGGAACCTCCTGAGTTGGGAGATTCCCCGGTCACATAAGAAGATAATTGACAGCGTCCTTCGGCCATAATGCATAGACTGCCGAAGGCGAACACTTCCAGGTCAACCGGGCTGGCTTTGGCGAGATCCTTGACCTGCTTGATGGAAAGCACTCTGGGAAGTACGGCGCGCTCAATGTTGAATTCTCGCTTATAGAGCGACAAGGCGCCGATATTGGTGGCGCTGGCTTGTACCGACAAATGCAACGGCAGGTGAGGGTAGTGATTATGGGCATAATCCAGCAGCGACAGATCGGCCATGATCAGCCCATCAATATCTGTGTTGGCGGCCAGATCGACGGCTTGATACCAGCGTTTCTCTTCACCCGGCTGCGGAAAGGTATTAATAGTCAGATACAGTTTGCGCCCTTGTGACTTTACTTCTTTGGCTGCCTGTTGCAGCTTGGTCGGTGTGAAGTTCAACCCGGCAAATGAGCGGGCGTTGGTATCGTCTTTCAACCCCAGATAGAGGGCATCGGCGCCGGCGTTGAGAGCGGCCTTGAGTGAAGCCAAGTTCCCGGCCGGACACAGGAGTTCCATGTTAACTTTCTCCCTAATTGCAAACAAAGCAGCAGTTTATCGACCTTTGGATCTCATAGAGTTGATATAAAACAGGTTTATAACCATAAAACTTAGTTAGACTGCCAGAGTTTGGGCTTTTTTATCAGGAGTAACTCAAGATGCGCACGGCTTTAGCCGCCAAGGCGGCGCGCGATATTCTCACCCTGGCTCCCAAGTTGGCCGGGAAACCGCTGAATTTGGTTCCTTTCACTATCAAGGCGGGTGTACTGCAACAGTTGTTGGCGGTATTGCTTAGCGAGCAGGTTCAGGATGGCGAGTTGGATTTTCTTGAAGACCAATGGGTTGGCGTCCGGGTCGAGGATATGGAATTGGCATTTGAAGTCAGCTTCAAACAGGGCTTCAAGGTGCGACCTTTTACGGCTCCGGAAGTCACTTTCAGTGCCAATAGCGCCGAACTCTTGCTGGTGGCAGCCGCCAAAGAGGATCCGGACACTCTATTCTTCCAGCGCCGACTGAGTATAGAAGGCGATACCGAATTGGGACTCGAGGTTAAAAACTTGCTGCTTGGCATAGATGTTCAAAGTATGCCAAAGGGGTTAAAACTAGCGCTGGATAAATTGGCTAATATGCTGACCACGCTTCTGCAAAGTTCACAAGCATCGCCTCAATGGGCCTGACAAGCAGTAAAATAGAGACATAAAAAAAGCGACCCATTTGGGTCGCTGTCAGAGTTCAATCTAAACTCTGGATGGTGCGCTAGAAACCATCTTGAAGGGAGGATAATGATGAAACACTCGGTTCACTAATTCTGACTACCGATTTTTCCGCGAGTTCCCGCACCAAGCAAAATAATTCATTTTATTTGTTTCACTCCGAACAGTAGATTCCAGAAAAGTCTGCCATATTATGATGTTGCAGTGAGTTTGACTCAGTCTTTTCATTTTCTTGAATGGCAATATTGGCATCAACTATTTATTTACCTGGGTGAGTTGAGCAGCAGGATAAAAAAATGGCAACCCAAGGGGCTGCCATATAAGGTCGTACAAAACTAATTCGTACAAAAAGTCGTGCAAAGAATGAAAACCCGCTGCGCTAGCGCCGGGCTCCCA